>JAJTXO010000418.1 GCA_021463315.1 Caldilineales bacterium
ATGCCTCACAGGGTAATCCGGACTCTGCCAGGTTGGCTGCACGATGCCGGCCCACGCGTTTCCGGGTTACTCGTTACGTCAACCAGGTCCAACGAGTAGGAGCCATCCATGAACCCTCACATGTCTCCGGCCGAGATCAGCCGGTTCTTAGAGCGCACGCTGCTGCGCGTGCAGAAGCCAGCCCGTTACACCGGCGGCGAATGGAACTCGGTGGTCAAGGAGTGGGACGCGATCCCGCAGCGGATCGCGCTGGCCTTTCCCGACATCTACGACCTGGGAATGAGCAACCTGGGGCTGGCCATCCTCTACGATCAGATCAATCAGCGGCCCGACATGCTGGCCGAGCGGGTCTACGCGCCCTGGACCGACATGGAGGGGGAGCTGCGCGGCGCGGGCGTGCCGCTGCACAGCCTGGAGACCCACCACCCGCTGGCCGACTTCGACATCATCGGCTTCGGCCTGCCCTACGAGCAGCTCTACACCAACGTGCTCAACATGCTGGACCTGGCCGGCCTGCCGCTGCGCGCCGAGCAGCGCACCGCGCAGCACCCGCTGATCCTGGCCGGCGGCAGCGCCTGCTACAACCCAGAGCCCATGTCGGCCTTCTTCGACGCCATGGTGATCGGCGAGGGGGAAGAGGTGATCTTCGAGGTGATGGCGGCGTACAGGGAGTGGCGAAGCGAAACCAGTAGGCAAGTAGACAAGGGGCAGAGGGTCAGAGAGTCAGAAGGTCAGAAAACCGATCACCGCTCGCCTATCCTCGGAACCGGCGAGCCAGGGTCACCGATCACCGATCACCCCCGCCTCGAGCTCTGGCGACGGCTGGCGCGCATTCGCGGGGTGTATGTGCCGCATCTGTATGCGGTCAGCTATCACGAGGATGGCACGGTGGCGCAGGTGGAGCCGATCGACGACGCGGCGCCGGCCACGGTGGCCAAGCGGATCCTGCCCACCATGCCGCCGCCGATGACCCGCTTCATCGTGCCCTTCATCGACATCGTCCACAACCGCGGGGCCATCGAGATCCAGCGCGGCTGCACGCGGGGCTGCCGCTTCTGCCAGGCCGGCATGATCTTCCGACCGGTGCGCGGGCGTCCAACGGCCGAGGTGCTGGAGGCGGTGGATCAGATCATCGCGGCCACCGGCTTCGAGGAGATCGGCCTGCTCAGCCTCAGCTCCAGCGATTACAACGGCGTAGCCGAGCTGGTGGAGAGGATCATGACCTGCCACGGCGACAAGAAGCTGAGCATCGGCCTGCCCAGCCTGCGCATCGAGAGCTTTTCTGTGGACCTGATGGAGCAGCTAGGCCGTGGCCGGCGGCGCAGCGGCTTCACCTTCGCGCCGGAAGCGGCCACCGACCGCCTGCGCGACGTGATCAACAAGCCCATCGCCAGCGAAGATCTGCTGAAGACCGCCGAGGAGGTCTTCAGCCGGGGCTGGACCACCCTCAAGCTCTACTTCATGATCGGCCACCCGACGCAGACGCTGGAGGATGTGGACGCGATCGCCGAGCTGGCCCATGCGGTGCTCAGGATCGGCAAGAAGCATGTGGGCGGCAAGGCCAAAGTGCGCGTCGGGGTGAGCACGCTGGTGCCCAAGCCGCACACCCCCTTTCAGTGGGCGCCGGTGGAGGACGCAGCCACCTTGGAGGCGCAGATCAAACATCTGCAAGGCCGTATCCGCGGCAAAGGCTTCGACTTCAGTTGGAACGATCCGCAGAACACGCTGATCGAAGCCTTCCTGACCCGCGGCGACCGCCGGCTGGCCGACGTGATCGAGCGCGCCTGGCAGCACGGGGCCAAGTTCGACGCCTGGCAGGAGCAGCGCGGTGCAGCAGCCTGGCGGCAAGCCTTCGTCGAGCTGGGTACAGATCCTGACTGGTATGCTCGCCGCGAGCGCAAGATCGACGAAGTGCTGCCCTGGGACTTCATCAGCGCGGGGGTCAGCAAGGAATTTCTGACCCTGGACTACATGAACTCACTCAAGGGCGCGGTGGTGGACGATTGCCGGGAGCACTGCTATTCGTGCGGAATTCTCGGCCTGTTCAAGCACTATCGCCGCAATGTGCCCGATGGCGCGTGGGGCTGCCCGGCGCTGGGCCGCGGCAAGGAGCGCCAGCCGGTGGACATCACGCCGGTGCCGCTGTACGTCAACGCGGAGATGACGCCAGAGCTGGCCGCGCAATACGGCCCACGCGTGCCGCAGCGCGCGCGACGGCAATCGGTGATCGGTGATCGGTGATCGGTGATCCGACGAGAGGTCGGAGGTGAACCGTTCACCGTTCACCGTCTGAATCACGGATTGTCACGGATTACACGGATTGCACGGAGGCGGAGCGGCCGCACCGTTAACCATTCACCAATTCACCATTCACCAATTCACCATTCACCAATTCACCGTTCACCGTTCACCGATCACCGATCACCGATCACCATTCTCCCAGGAGAAAGTATGCGCCCTATCTACTTCATGCTGCTGTTTTTGCCAGTCGCGTTTGTCGCGGAGCTGCTGCACTGGCCGCCGCTGGCGATCTTTGCCACCTCGGCGCTGGCCGTGATCCCGCTGGCTGGCCTGCTGGGCGAGGCCACTGAGGTGCTGGCGGAAAAGATCGGGCCGCGCTTCGGCGGTCTGCTCAACGCCACCCTGGGCAACGCCGCCGAGCTGATCATCACCATCATCGCCATCCGCGCCGGCCAGATGGAGCTGGTCAAGGCCTCGCTGATCGGCTCGGTGCTGGGCAATATCCTGCTGATCCTGGGCCTGAGCATGCTGCTGGGCGGCCTGAAACATGGCATGCAGCGCTTCAGCCGCGAAAACGCCGGCATGGACGCCACCATGCTGATCCTGGCCGTGATCGCGATCAGCGTGCCGTCGATCTTCAACGCAGCCATCGAGCCGGACATCGTCAAGGTCGAGGAGCTGAGCCTGACCACCGCGGCGGTGATGCTGGGGATCTATGTCCTCTCCATCGTCTACATGCTGCGCCTGAAAAGCCCCGGCCACAACGGCGAGCCGGGCGTACAGCCATCGCACACCGCGCCCCACTGGAAGCCTTCGGTCGCGCTGACGGTGCTGATCGCCTCGGTGATCGGCATTGCGCTGATGAGCGAGTTCCTGGTGGGCTCCATTGAGCCAGTCACCGAGAGTCTGGGCCTGACCCCCTTCTTCGTCGGCATCATCATCATCCCGCTGATCGGCAACGTGGCCGAGCATCTGGTGGCGGTGCAGGTGGCCCTGAAGAACCAGATGGATCTCAGCCTGAGCATCGCCACCGGCTCCAGCCTGCAGATCGCCCTGTTCGTTGCCCCGGTGCTGGTCTTTCTGTCGCTGGTGCTGGGCAACCCGCTGACGCTGGAGTTCAACAGCTTCGAGCTGATCGCGCTGACCGCCTCCGGTGCGATTGCGGCCTTCATCTCGGTCGACGGCCGCTCCAACTGGCTGGAAGGGGCCATGCTGCTGGCAGTGTATGTCATTCTGGCGCTGGCCTTCTTCTTCCTGCCAACCATGGGTTGAGCAGCGGACAACGGCGTATGGAAACCACGAATCATGCAGACGCGCCCCAGGCAAGGCCGGGCGAGAAGCCATCCAATGCGCCGGCGGTGCAGCGGCTGCGCATCACCTTCAGCCAGACCGGCGCGCTGCGCTATGTAGGCCATCTGGACATGGTGCGCACCTGGGAGCGCGGCCTGCGGCGGGCCGACGTAGCGCTGGCCTATTCGGGCGGCTTCAATCCAGGGCCACGCCTCTATTTTGCCTCGGGCCTGCCGCTGGGCGCCACCGGCCGCGCTGAGATCGTCGATGTGCTGCTCAGCCAGGCGATGCCGCCGGCTGCGTTCCAGGCCGCGGTGGGGGCGCAGTTGCCGGCCGGGCTTACCTTGCTGCACGTGGAGGAGGCGCCGCTGAAGACGCCAGCCTTGCAGGCCGTGCTGCTCTCCAGCCGATGGCAGATCGACGTGGAGAGCGACGCCTCGCCGGAAGAGCTGGCGAGCCGCGTGCATGGGCTGCTGGCGCAGCCGGCTATTCCGGCGCAGAAGCGCCGCAAGGGCCAGCCGAAACGCTACGATCTGCGACCGCTGATTCTGGCCATGAGCTACGACGGCCAGCCTGAGCCGGGCTGGCATCGTCTCAGCGTCACCCTGCGCAGCGAGCCCAGCGCCACCGGCCGGGCCGATGCGGTGTTGGAGGCGCTGGGGCTGGACGAGGCGCTGGCGCGCATCGAACGCGTGCAGATGAGCTTCGCCGCGCCGGCTGACAACCCAGCGAACTGAGCATGGCTCGGTCGGAGACCGGCCAGAGCATGAAGGATGGCTCGGTCGGAGACCGGCCAGAGCGCGGTGTAGAGCATGAAGGATGGCTCGGTCGGAGACCGGCCAGAGCGCGGAGACCGGCCAGAGCGCGGCGTAGGGCATGAAGGATGGCTCGGTCGGAGACCGGCCAGAGCGCGGCGG
>JAJTXO010000419.1 GCA_021463315.1 Caldilineales bacterium
GCGCCCGCCAGCAAAGGCCTCGGCCAGCCGCGCCAGCGACTGCTGCATGGCCGGCGTGGCCGGGGCAAGATGCACCGCGGCCACCTGATCCACCGCCTCGCCGCGGGCCAGCAGGGCGTCCAGCGCAAAGGTCAACACCTGCGGCTGGCCGCCCAGGGTCACAATCAACGTGGTTGGAGAGAGTTCAGACATGAGCCAAACAACATCGAGCGAGCAAATTCCCGCGGTGCTGGTGGGCGGACCGCCCCACAGCGGCAAGTCGGTGCTGGTCTACAGCCTCAGCCAGGCGCTGCGCGGCCGCGGGGTGGAGCACTACGCGCTGCGCGCCTGTCCCGACGGCGAGGGAGACTGGAGCAACGAGGCGCTGCCGGAGCGGGTGCGCGAGATCCGCCTCAAAGGCCAGTGGACGCCGCAGTGGCTCCAGCGCATCGGCCAGGACATCCAGCGCCGCCACCTGCCGCTGCTGGTCGATGTGGGCGGCCGGCCCACGCCGGAGCAGGCGGCGCTGTTCGGTCTCTGCACCCACGCCGTGCTGCTCACTCCCGACGACGCGGCCCAGGCCGACTGGCAGAGGCTGGTCGACAAGCATCGCCTGGCCTTGCTGGCCGATCTGACCTCGACCCTGGAGGGGGAGAACCGGCTGGAGGCGGCCGGGCCGCCGTTGCGCGGCGTGCTGGCCAGCCTGCAGCGGGGCGGAACGGCCAGCGGCGCGGCCTTCGACGCGCTGCTGAGCCGGATCGCCGCGCTCTTCAGCGCCGATGGCGTCGACTACCCGCTGCGTCACCTGGCCAGCGCGCCCGCGGAGATCGAGCTGGTGGTGGACCTCGATCGCCTGGCCCGCACGCTGGGCTGGGTCAAGGAGGACGCCAAAATCACCTGGCTGCCTGAGCATCTGCCGGCCCTGTTGGAGTACCTGCCGGCCGCCGCGCCGCTGGCCATCTACGGCCGGGGAACCACCTGGATCCAGGCCGCGCTGGCGCTGCAGGCCAGCCCGGCCAGCTACTACAGCTTCGACGTGCGGCTGGGGTGGGTTCCGGCGCAGCCTTTGCCGCTGGGCGATCCGCCGCCGGACGGCCCGCTGCGCTTCGAGCTCGGCGCGCTGGGCGATGCCGTCGTCGTCGAGGGGCGCCTGCCACAAAACTACATCGACTGGAGCGAGATCGATCAGGTCGTCGCGCCCTCTGTGCCGCCGGAGAGGGGCGTGGTGCTCAGCGGCAAGCTGCCCTACTGGCTCTACACCAGCCTGGCCCGCGCCTATCGCGGCGCGCCCTGGCTGGCAGTGCGTCAGCCGGCGCTGGGCGGCAGCGTGGTGGTGCATTCGGTGGATCCTCGCTGGCCGGTGGGTTGTGTGCTGCCCGACTGATCGACCGCGTGGTCTGTAGCGACGATTTTGGCCCTGGCTGCGGCCAAGAAAAAGAAAGACGCGCAGAGCCAGCCGGCCGCACTGGGCGACAGCCTGCTGGCTCTGCGCGTCGATGCAATCATGCTGGAGTCACTCCGTCAACTAACCGGCCTGAGATCGGAACTCGTCGGGGGGCGCAAGGGGGCAAAAGGCTGCGCCTGACGTGGGTGCTATTGTAGCACGAGTCCCCAGCGCGGCCAAAGCGAGCCGGCGGGCTGGGCGCGCGGCTTGCAGTTTTCACGCTTCTGGTTTACCATCCCGCCGCACCCTGCCTTCACCCCTCGCCTCTGGAGCGCGCCATGAACCTCAAGCCCTCGGATTTCCAACGTTTCTCCCGCCATTTCCTGGTCGAGCCGGGCCGCCAGGTCGATATCAGGCAGGATTTCGACCCGGCCGACACCTTCGGCTACAGCAAGACCGAGAACGCCGCCGAGATCCTGCAGGACGGCGTGGAGCTGCTGGCTGAGTATCAGGAGAGGCTCTACGCTGAGAACACGCGCGCGCTGTTGGTGGTGTTGCAGGCGCTGGACGCGGCCGGCAAAGACAGCACCATCAAGCATGTGATGAGCGGCGTCAACCCGGCCGGCTGCCAGGTGACCAGCTTCAAGGCGCCGTCCGCGGCCGAGCTGGAGCACGATTTCCTCTGGCGCTGCGTCCAGGCGCTGCCCGCGCGCGGCAACATCGGCATCTTCAACCGCTCGCACTACGAGGAGGTGTTGGTGGTGCGGGTGCATCCCCAGTTCCTGGAGGCTCAGCGCCTGCCGCGGCCGCTGCTGGGCGAGGAGCTTTGGCCGCGGCGCTTCCGGCAGATCAACGACTTCGAGCGCCACCTGGTGGAGAACGGCATCGAGATCGTCAAGATCTTCCTCAACGTCTCCCAGGAAAAGCAGTTGGAGCGTCAGTTGGAGCGCATCGACCAGCCGGAGAAGCACTGGAAGTTCAACCCCAACGACATCCAGGAGCGGCAGCATTGGGACGCCTACCAGGCCGCGTACCAGGAGGTGCTCCAGCACACCAGCACCCCCTGGGCGCCCTGGTATGTGGCGCCGGCCGACCGCAAGTGGTTCACGCGCATCGCGGTGGCCGCGATCATTGCCAATAAGCTGATGGAGATGGACCCTCAGTTTCCCACCGTCAGCCCGGCGCAGCGCGAGGAGATGCTGGCCTGCCGGCAGACCCTGCTGGCCGAGAGCAGCGCCGCGCCCAGCCGTTGACAAATCGCGCGTCCGTGCGCGATAATGCCGCGCGACGACACATCGTTTGGCGGCTGCGCCATCCCCCAGCCGCCGCCCTACCGCCTTGCTGGCGGAGCTCCGTTCTCGACGAGGAGGACAGCATGTCCAAAGAGAAGAAAGACAAGGAGAAGAAGGCCGCGAAGGCTGCGCTGGAGGGCGACGCCGCGCCAGAAGAACGCTCGCCCCGGCCAGAGATTCCCCTGGAGGCGTCGATCAGCGCCAAGCGCATCACCAACAAGACCTATCTGGCCGAGCTGGCCGCGCTGCAGATCGAGCTGGTCAAGCTGCAGGAGTGGATCAAACACAAGAAGCTCAAGGTGGTGGTGATCTTCGAGGGGCGCGACGCCGCGGGCAAGGGGGGCGCCATCAAGCGCATCACCGAGACCCTCAACCCCCGCGTGGCGCGCGTGGTGGCTCTCCCTGCGCCCACCGAGCGGCAGAAGACCCAGTGGTACTTCCAGCGCTATGTGGAGCAGCTCCCGGCTGGCGGCGAGATGGTGCTGATGGACCGCAGTTGGTACAACCGGGCCGGCGTCGAACGGGTGATGGGCTTCTGCACCGAGGAAGAATACTGGGAGTTTCTGCGCTCCTGCCCCTCCTTCGAGCGCATGTTGGTGCGCTCCGGCATCATCTTGATCAAGTATTGGTTCTCGGTCAGCGACGAGGCGCAGGAGAAGCGCTTCCAGGATCGCATCGATGACCCCACCCGCCGCTGGAAGCTCAGCCCGATGGATCTGACCGCGCGCTCGCGCTGGATCGACTATTCGCGCGCCAAGGACGACATGTTCGCCTACACCGACATCAAGGAAGCGCCCTGGTGGGTGGTGGACGCGGACGTCAAGAAGCTGGCCCGGCTGAACTGCATTCATCACCTGCTCAGCCAGATTCCCTATCAGGACCTGACGCCCGACCCGTTGGTGTTGCCGCCGCGCCAAAGCGATGTGGGCTACGTGCGTCCTCCCATCACCTCGCAGACCTTTGTGCCAGCCGTCTATCCCAAGTCGTAGTATCCCCTCACAACTTGTCAGGATTTGCCAACGCGGCGGCCTGATGCTATACTCGGCCCGTCAATGCCTATCCTGGACCTCCTCCCCCAACCCAGGATGGGCATTGCCGCGTCCTGGGGCCGGCGTCCTCGCGTTTTATGAGGGAGGCGTAAGGAGTAACACGTAACTCGTAACTCGTAACCCGGAATCGCGGCAACGGTCTCGATGTTGCAAGTTCGGCGTGACGAGCGATTCGGAAACCGGAACCATGCCCCCCCATTCCGAGTTACGGGTTACGCATTACGGGCTACGAGTCACGCACAATACGATAGCTGCTGGTGAGCGTGGCGCCGGGGCGCAACATCCCCTGGGCCGCGCAGTAGATGTTCTCCGACAGATCGATCGCCCGCTGCACCGCCTTCTCGCTGACGTCGCCGGTGATCACATACTCGATGTGCAGGGCGGGAAAAACGCGGGGGTGGCTCTCCACCTGTTCGCCCGAGACGATGACCTGAAAATCCTGCACCGGCTCGCGCTTCTTCTGCAGGATGCTGAGCACATCCATGGCCGTGCAGCCGGCCAGGCTGATCAGCATCAACTGCAAGGGCCGCGCGCCGCGGTTTTTGCCGCCCACGCCGGTGGACGAATCGAGGATGATCTTGTTGCCGGTGTCGTTCTCGGCCTCCAGCAGCAGGTCTTCGTGCTGCCAGGTGACGCTTACTTGTGCCATGATGAGTCTCCTGTCGTTTGGTGCGATCGGTTCGCTTAGGAAATAGCTGTCTTGAAAATAGCCACCTACCGCTCGGGCCGGTCTCCGACCGA
>JAJTXO010000042.1 GCA_021463315.1 Caldilineales bacterium
CGCTAACCTTGGTGCTATGCACTTGTCTGCCAAAATGGCAGGGCGATTGTGGGACCCGTTGCTGCGCGTCACTCTGGGCGGCAGCGCCGAGACGCCCCGCAGCCAGGACGCCGCAATCGTGCAGCGGCTGGCCGCGCTGGTGCAGGCCAGCCCGGCCGCGGTCACTCTGGAAAACCACTGGGGGGTCAGCGCGGACATCCAGCGCCACCTGGCGCTCTACGACGCCGTGGTGGAGGCCCTGCCGGCCGGCCTGCGGCCGCGCTTCGGCTGCTGCTTCGACCCTGGCAACGTGCCGGAGGACGCGGAGCGGCCGCGCTGGTGGCGGGAGCTGGCCCGCCGCGCCAACCACTTCCACCTCAAGACCACCGCCTTCGACGCTGCGGGCGAGGAGACCGGCCTGCCCCACGCCGCCATCTGCGAGCTGCTGGCCGAGGCCGGCTACCGCGGCCCCGTCTCCATCGAATACGCCGGCGACGGCGACGCGCAGGAGGGGCTGCGCCGGAGCGTGGCGCTTTGGCAGCGACTGGCCTCCGGTTAGCGCGCAGCGAGAAGGTCGTCCCTTCCCCATCGGCGGCGCCCCGATGATCTTCAGGTCGAGACTTTCGAAGTCTGCGCAGGTTTGTTCAAAACAGGCTCACAGCGCTGTTTTGTAGCCGGATCGATTGATCATCTTGCGTCCAAAGTTACACAGAAGTATCCATTCGGATACAATACCTCACGATGAACACCTTCCTTCGCTCCGAAGAATTCGATACCTGGCTTGCTGCTCTGAAAGACAGGAAGGGGAGAGCGCGAATCGTTCAGCGTATCCGGTCAGCCGAACATGGCAATTTCGGCGACTGCGAGTCGGTTGGCGAAGGCGTCTCCGAAATGCGCATTCACTTCGGACCGGGCTACCGAGTCTACTTCACACGCCGCGGGGCAGTGATCTACCTGCTTCTGTTGGGCGGCGACAAATCGTCGCAAAAACGGGATATCAAGCGCGCCATCGAGATGGCGCGGACTTTGGATAAGGAGTGAAACATGACTACTTTTGCGCCCTTTGACGCTGCCGATTACCTGGACGACGAAGAGACCATCGCCGAGTACCTGACCGCTGCACTGGAAGATCCTAACCCTGATGTATTCCTGGCTGCCGTGCGCGATGTGGCGCGCGCCCACGGCATGGCTCAATTGGCCAGAGACGCTGGTCTTGGGCGTGAGAGTCTCTACAAAGCGCTTACACCAGGGGCCAAACCGCGCTATGACACCGTGCTGAAGCTCCTGCAGGTTCTGGGGATCAAACTTGTTGCGTTCCCAAGCTCAGAGCAGTCAACGCCTGGTTGAGCCAGTGACCTCCCCCACTTGACCAAGCAATCGACGACGCACACGCTCTAACCGGAGACTATCCAATGCAGCGAAAGTGCTGGAATCAGAGGAAGAAGAACTCATGATGGCTCATTCTCTTCAGTGTCCGACGTGCGGAGCTCCCCTGTTATCTCATGGGAGTGCGGCGCTTCTCACCTGTCCGTATTGCCAGATGTCCGTGGTGGCGCCAGAAGCCTTGCGACAAAGCGCCGACGTGGCGCCGGGGACGATGCTGTTGTTCGACCGCTTCGTTTCAAATGAGAACAACTGGCTGGTGGGAAGCCAACCCAGCGAGTATTTTGCACGGTTCAACCAGGAAATCGCGGATGGTCGCTATCGGTGGGAAGCAGAGATCAGCCGGGTCGTCAGTATTTCCACGGCCTGGCTGGCAGGGTATAAAGTCAGCGATTTCCAACTGCGGGCGAACTGTAAACACATCGCAGGGAGCAGAGGGGGCAGTAGCTGGGGAGTGATCTACGGGGTGCAAGACAATCAGAACCTCCATTGGTTTCGGGTCACGGATAACCAGCAATACGCCTTATCGGTTGTCGAACGGGGTATTTGGCGGGACATAGTGGACTGGACGCGCTGCGATGCCATCCAACCGTATGGGGTCAATCGATTGGAAGTCATTGGGCGGGAGACGCAGTTCAGCCTGCTGATCAACGGGCAGCTCGTGCAGAAGATAACCGACGACAGGTGGACGCGGGGGTTTGTCGGACTGGCTATCGAAGGGTATGTGGTAGAAGAGCAAGTCACCTATGATTTCCTGGATTTCCTCCTGCGCGTGCAGCGCCAGGGACCCAACCCGTGAGATCCTTGCTCCCTGTGCAAGAACTGGGTACGCGGGTTCGCGCCTTGCCGGCCCGGTCTGTCCGAGTCAGAGCCCATGATGATTGATATGAGAGATGCAGACTTGCCCCGGCTGCCCACTGCTGATGCGCCAGAGCCTGGCCCTGGCCAGCAGGCTGATCTGCTGGAGCTGATCTTCGAGCGCCTGCCCATGGGTGTGGCGATCCTGGATCGCGAGTACCGCGTGCAGCGCTACAACCCGACCTGGGGCAGCTTCAGCCAGCGCTACGGCCCGGCAACCGGCAAACCGCTCACCCCTGGCGTCGGCTATTTCGAGCACCTGCCCGGCACGGAGGGGACTGTCCTGCCCATGTTCGAGCGGGTTCTGGCGGGAGAAACCATCGGCGCGAAGGGCGTCCGCCTGGAGGCCGGCGGGATGGTGTCCTACTGGGATGTCTTCCTCGCGCCGCTGGTCGAGAAGGACCAGATCATCGGCATTGTGAACGTGGCGGCGGATGTGACCGAGAGCGTGGCGTTGCAACAGAACCTGGAACAACGCGTCGAGGAGCGGACCCGGGAACTGCAAATGCTGTTGGACGTGTCGGCTGTGGCGAACAGTTCCCTGGATCTGGATGAGACGCTCGAACGAACCTTGGCCCTGATCGTGGCGCTGGTGGGAGCCTCACGCGCAGGCGTGGTTCTGCGGGATGAGCAGACGGAGGAGTTGAAGCCTCACCTTCTGTATCCGCTTCAGAGCGTCGCGCCGGGCGAGCTGGCCAGAATGCTGGCGGCCTGTCGAGCTGTCGCTGACAGCGGGGAAGCGCTGGTCATCGCTCCTGACCGCGAGCAAGGATTGGTTGAGCCTGGGGCATTGCTGCCGCTTCGAATTCGAGACAGGAAACTGGGGGTCTTGGCGATCATCGGCGCGGAGGGCGCAGCGTTTTCGTGGCCGCAACGGGCATTGTTCCAGTCGATAGCCGATCAATTGAGCGTCGCCGTCGAAAACGCGCGGCTCTTCGCCCAGGTGGAACAGATCGCCGTTGCCGCCGAACGCAACCGGCTGGCGCGCGACCTGCACGATGCGGTGACGCAGACCTTGTTCTCCGCCAGCATGATCGCCGAGGTGCTGCCCAAGATCTGGGAGCGAAACCCAGAGGAGGGCCATCGCCGCCTGGAGGAGCTGCGCCAGTTGACGCGCGGCGCGCTCGCTGAGATGCGCACGTTGTTGGTGGAGCTGCGCCCCGCCGCGCTGGTGGATACCGACCTGGGCGATCTGATCGGCCATCAGGTCAATGCCTTCATGGCGCGCACGCGTCTCGCCGTGGACTATCAACGCCACGGCGCCCACAACCCGCCGCCTGAGATCAAGGATGCCTTCTACCGCATCGTGCAGGAAGCCTTCAACAACATCGCCAAACATGCGGAGGCCACCCGGGTCGGCGTGGCGCTGACGGGCGATCTGGCGCGCGCCGAATTGACCATCCAGGACGACGGGGTGGGGTTCGATCCTCACTTTGCCGAGCATGAAGGGCTGGGCTTGGGGATCATGCAGGAGCGGGCGCGCAATGTCGGCGCGCGGCTGGAGATCGCCAGCCGGCCGCGTGCTGGAACCCGGTTGCAGCTTTCCTGGCCCGCTCCAGAGAGCGCCGCAGGGCAAAAGGAGACCTCTTGATGGCTGAAAAAACCATTCGCGTGCTGCTGGTGGACGATCACGCCGTCGTCCGCAGCGGTTTGAGCGCCTTTCTGGCCGCCTGTGACGATCTTGAGCTGGTCGGTGAAGCCTCGAATGGAGAGCACGCCGTGGCGTTATGTCGACAAGCTCGACCGGATGTGGTGCTGATGGACTTGATGATGCCGGGCATGGACGGCGTGGCCGCGACCCAGGCGATTCGCCAGCGCTATCCCGAAGTCCAGGTGATCGCACTGACCAGTTTCAAGGAGAAGGAATGGGTGGCAGGCGCGTTGAAGGCGGGCGCCATCGGATATCTGCTCAAGGATGTCTCCGCCGATGACCTGGCACATGCCATCCGCGCGGCTGCGGCTGGCAAGCCGACCCTGGCCCCGGAAGCCGCCCAGGTCCTGATCCAGTCCACCCGCGCGCCCGCTGATGAGCCCGGCTCTGATCTGACCGACCGCGAGCGTGAGGTTCTGGCGCTGATGGTGGATGGTTTGAGCAACAGCCAGATCGCCGAGCGGCTGGTGCTCAGCGTGTCCACCGCCAAGTTCCACGTCAGCAGCATTCTCTCCAAACTCCATGCCACCACCCGCGCCGAGGCGGTGTCCATGGCGCTGCGCAACCACCTGGTCGAATGACCAGTCCAAAAACTCCTCCATTGGGCAGCCCAAAATCTCCCCGGATGGCCGAAGCGCTCCGGGGAGATTTTCTTTATAATGGGACCAAGGTATCAGCTCAATAGAGGGGGAAGACTTCCGAAGTCTTATGGACTGTGAGCCCGTTTTGAACAAACCTGCGCAGACTTCGGAAGTCTTGCCCCCGGTTTTTTGAGATGACACGGACCAAGAGAAACGAACGATGAAGACACTCTTTCTCGCCGAAGGCGAAACCCACGTGCTCGCTGCGCTGCGGCTGCTGTTCGAGCAGCAAGCTGACTACGAAGTTTTAGGAGAAGCCCGGTCCGCGGAAAGCCTGCTGGCTTGCGTCTGCCAGATGGCGCCAGATGCGATCCTGCTGGACTGGAGCCTGCCCGGCTTTCACCCGCAGCGTTCGATCCCTGTGCTGCGCGGCTGTTGCCCCGCCGCGCGCCTGGTGGCGCTGAGCGTCAAGCCGGAACACGAGAGGATCGCCAGGGACTATGGTGTGGACGGCTTCATCTCCAAACAACTGCCGCCCGAGGCGTTCCTGAGTGCTTTGAATGCCGTCATTGGGCAGCGTGAGAGCAAAAAGGAGAACACTCATGCGTAAACTCAACAAACCTGGAGGCTGTATGGTCTTCCTGCTGATTCCCATTCTCCTGTTGGCTGCGATCGTGCTCTTCTCCCAGTGGAGAGCCCATACTCCCGCTATCCTTGGCGCCGACGGCCAGCCCCTGCCCGGCAGCATTGCTTCGCTGGAAAAGGTCAAACTCGGCGGCGTGGATCAGTGGCTGATCGTTCGCGGCCACGATGTGAACAAGCCTGTCCTGCTCTTTCTCTCAGGCGGACCCGGCGCCAGCGAGGCGGCGCGTGTCCTGCGCTTCAACCGTGAACTGGAGAAGCATTTCGTGGTCGTCATCTGGGAACAGCGCGGCTGCGGCAAGTCGTATCCCTCCATCAACCCCAAATCCAACCTGACGATTGCCCAGTATGCCGCGGATGTGATCGAATTGAGCGAGATGTTGCGCCGTCGCTTCGACGAGCAGAAGGTCTATCTGGTGGGGCACTCGTGGGGCACGATCATCGGCGTGCTGGCCGCCCAGCAGCGCCCTGACCTGTTTCATGCCTACGTGGGCACGGCGCAGATGGTGGACGTGCAGGAGACCGACCAGTTGATCTACGACATGGTGCTGGACCATTCCCGCCGTTCGGGCGACACGGGCTTCGTGAAAACTCTCGAAACGCAGGGAGCGCCGCCCTACTTCGGCAAGAGTCCCATCCAGCCGTATGCCAGGCTTTTCGGGCGCGAGTACCAGCTCTTCGAAGTGCCAAACATCAAGGATGAAACCTATCGCCGCGAAGGCGACGCCATCCAGTTGATGCTCAAACAGCCTGAATATGGCTGGCTGGACCGGGTGTATTACCTGCTTGGGCTGATGAACACCTTCAACGCGGTGTATCCGCAACTGCAGGAGATGGACCTGCGCACGAATGCCACTCGCCTCGATCTGCCGGTCTACATCGTGCTGGGCCGCCATGACATGAACAACCCCTCCCAGATTCCCGCAGATTACTTCGACTTGCTCGAAGCGCCGGAAAAGAAGTTGGTCTTCTTCGAGAACTCCGGGCACGGCATGATTTGGGAGGAGGCCAGCCTGTTCCACAGCTTGCTGGTGGACACGGTCCTCCCTGAAACCTACCAATGATTGGAGACACCATGAAAATCCTGTTTGTCATCGTGGCCGTCGTTCTGATCCTGCACGGGCTGATTCACCTGATGGGAACCGTGACCTACATGCGGCTGGGCACGGTTCAGGGAATGGCCTACAAGACTACCCTGCTCGATGGTCGCTGGGATCTGGGCGAGAACGGCATCCGCAGCTATGGCGCGCTGTGGGCAGTGGCCGCCATCGGCTTCATCCTCGCCGCGATCGCCATGCTGTTTGGGTGGTCCTGGTGGAAACCGACGCTGGCGGCAGTTGCGGCATTCTCGCTGGCGCTCACTGCGCTGGACTGGAAGGCTGCCTCCGTGGGAGCCATCTTGAACATCGCCATCCTGGCATGGCTAGCCGTTGCGCCGGGCCTCATCGAATAGGCAATCTCAGCAGTTCACGATTCTCACGCAAAAACGCCAGAAGCGCCAAGAAAATCCGGTCTTTGCGGCCTTTGCGCCTTTGCGTGAGATCAAGATCGTGAACTACGGAAGCTGTTCGCGGCTTCAAGGATTGGTCTACCATGCGCATCGCCATCTTTGCCGCCGGTTCACAGGGCGACATCCAGCCCTGTCTACGCCTGGGAAAAGGGTTGCAGCGTTCCGGCCTCGAGGTTCTTCTCGCGGCGCCGCAGAACTTCGCTGCTTTGAGTGCTGGCTGCGGCTTGCCCTTTCACCCGCTGCGCGGCGATGTGCAGGAGATCATGGCAGGCGAGACCGGGCGCAGGTTCATGGAAAGCAGCGGCGCCAGCCCGCTCCGATCCATCGCAGCCATGCGCAAGATGCTCGGACCGGTGGCGATCCAAATGGCGGAGGATGCGCTGGAAGCCAGCCGAAGCGCCGAGGCGCTGATTACCCTCGCGGTCTTGGCGCCGCTGGGCAGGACGATTGCCGAGCTGCTGGGCATCCCGTTGCTCCTGGTCGAGCCGACGCCCATGCTTCCGACGGGCGCCTTCGCCGCGCCGGGCTTTCCCGTCCAGAGAAATCTGGGCAGCCGGCTCAATCGCCTGTCCGGTTTTATGATGCTGGCAGTGATCTGGCAGTGGTACCGCCCGTTTGTGAACGAGTTCAGAAGACAGCATGGATTGCCAGCGTTGCGTGGCTCGGACTTCTATCGCACGCTGACCGCCACACCCTTGCTGGGCGCCTACAGCCCAACCGTGATCCCCCACCCGCGCGACTGGCCGGAGCGCGTCCACGTCACCGGCTACTGGTTTCAGGAGGGCGCCGGCGCCTGGCGTCCTCCCGCCGAACTGGCAGCCTTTCTGGCGGAAGGAGAGCCGCCGGTCTATGTCGGCTTTGGCAGCATGGCCGGGCGCGACCCCGAACGCCTCGCGCAGGTCGTGCTCGATGCCGTGCTGAAAACAGGCCAACGCGCCGTCGTCGCCACCGGCTGGGGTGGCATGCACGTGACGAGTGTCCCAAAGCCGGTGTTAGCGCTGGATTCCGCGCCGCACGGCTGGCTCTTCCCCCGCATGGCGGCGGTGGTGCATCACGGCGGAGCAGGGACCACCGCGGAGGGCCTGCGCGCGGGCGTGCCTTCGGTCATCGTGCCATTCGCGGTCGACCAGCCCTTCTGGGGAAGGCGGGTCCAGTCGCTGGGCGCTGGTCCCGCACCTGTTCGAGCCACACAACTGAACAAGGACAGATTGGCCGGCGCAATCCTGAGCGCAGTGAATGACACGAAGCTGAGAAGACAGGCCGAGAAAGTTGGCGAGGCGATCCGCGCGCAAGATGGCATCGGCAACGCGGTGCAGGTCGTCAGGCAATCCTTAGGAGTACCATGATGGATGCGAGCTATCAGATCGTCCCCTTCCCCAAGCTCCGCCGTCTGATGGTGGATGGCGGGCAGATGGCGCGCCAGAAGCACCTGGTTCACGGCCTGGTAGAGCTGGATGTCACCGACGCGCGGCGCTGGATCCGCGCGCACAAGGCGAAGACCGGCGAAGCGCTTTCCTTCACAGCGTTCATGGCGGGCTGCGTAGGGCGGGCTGTGGAGATGAACAAGCCCATGCAGGCCTATCGCGCCGGGCGGGAGCGGCTTGTCATCTTCGCTGAGGTGGATATCAACACCCTGTTCGAGGTCGAAGTGGCAGGACGCCGGATCATCCGCCCGCATATCGTGCGCGCGGCGAACAGGAGGACTCTGCGCGATATCCACGAGGAGATCCGCACCTTTCAGACCGAACACGAAAGCGGCCGGGAGGCCAGGTTCATCGGTTGGTTCGTCCATTTGCCCGCGTTCGCCCGGCGATTCCTTCTGAGGATGCTGTTCAGGAATCCGCACAGGCTGAAGGAGATGAACGGCACGGTCTCCCTGACCTCCGTGGGCATGTTCGGCGCAGGCGGCGGCTGGGGCATTCCCATGTCCAACCATACGCTTCAGGTCACGCTGGGCGGCATTGCCGAACGAGCTGTGCTGATCGCGGGCCAGTGGGAGAACCGCGAGTTCCTGGGTGTGACGATCAGCATCGACCACGACATCGTGGACGGCGCTCCGGCTGCCCGCTTCTGCCAACAGCTGAGGGAACTGGTCGAAAACAGCTATGGCATCGCCGGGTTTGTCGGCAAGCCAGGTTGAGGATCGCAGTCGCAAGGAGCAAACTCATGGACGACTCAATGAACCGCCCCACCAACCTGCATCGTGGCCGGCGTACCGCGGCCAGCAGGACGCATCGGATGCCGCGCGCCGTCTGGAGATTGGCCTTCGCTTTGCCCTTGGCGGTCATTGCGCTCTCCCTGGCCTTGCTCTTCCCGCCCCATCAACCGCTCGCCGCCACTGGCCCCTACACGATCGCCACAACCCGGTCCACCTACACCGACAGCAGCCGCATCGAGCAGTTCTCCAGCAGCGGAGAGAAGCGCAGCGTCAATGTTTCCTTCTGGTATCCCCAAAACGCGGGCGTCGGCGAGACCTTCCCGCTGATCGTCTTTTCCCATGGCGGGCTTGGCACGGAGGACAGCAACGAATCCCTCTACCTTGAGCTGGCAAGCCACGGCTATGTCGTTGCTTCCATCGGCCATCCTTATCACGCCCTCTGGACCAAGGAGGAAGGGGGGCGCACCACGTTTGTGAACCTGGACTACTTCCAGGAGCTTCAGCAGGAGGACCCGCAACGCGACAAGCCGGGCAGCTATCGCCTGTACCAGCAGTGGATGGCCACCCGCATGGGCGACATCGGTTTCGTGATCGATACCATCCTGGATGAAGCAGCCAACGACTCTGATGGCGTGGCCAGCCTGGTCGATGGAGCGAGGATCGGCGTCATGGGGCATTCGCTGGGCGGCGCCGCGGCGCTGGGCATTGCGCGCCAACGCGCCGACATCGACGCGGTCATCGCGCTGGAGGCGCCATTTCTGGCTGATATCGTCGGCGTCGAGAACGACGAATTCGTCTGGACCGACGAGAGCTATCCTGTGCCGGTCCTGAACATCTATTCAGACAGCTCCTGGAGCCATCTCTCCCAATGGCCGCAGTACGCCCGCAACGCGGCCTGGCTGACCGACGCCCCGGCGACTGCTGTCAACCTGCATCTGCCCGGCGGCGGGCATTTTGCCCTGACCGATCTCTCGCTTGCCAGCCCGCTGTTGACGCGGGTGTTGGAAGGCGGGCATGCCCCGCATGATCGCAAGGTCTACTTGCAGGATGTGAACCGGGCGTGCCTTGAGTTTTTCGACCGCACCTTGCGAGATTCGGACCTGAACAGGCGGTAAAACGATGAAAGGCAACTACACAACCCTCCTGCTGCTGGTTGCGGCGTTCATCGCGCTGTTTCTCGCGCGCCTCTGGCTGGCTGCCCAGGGCAGTGTTCCGCGCACCTTTGAGATGCTCGATCTCCTGACCGCGGCCGGCGCGCTGCTCGTTCTCTTGAAAGGCTATCGCCGTCTGCAACGGGCTGATTGGATCACTGCCTTGGTTTTGGGCGCGGTGGTCGGCGCGGGGATGAGGTTCGCCACCCTCTTCTCCCCCTATCCATTTCTTGGCGTCGTTCACGACAGCGCCGGGCAGGCATGGGTGCGCGGTGGACTCACCTGGCTGGCCACCCTGGGCGGGCTGGTCATCATGCGGCAAGGGGGGCCGGTGCAGTTCCACGTCCCCAATGGCCAGTGGCGAAAGGCCCTGCGCGGACTCCTCGTCGGCCTGGCTGTCGGCCTGCCGCTGGCCGTGCTGAACCTCTTCGCCTTGCAGGCCACGCAGGGACAGCCAGTTCACTGGCAGAATCCGCTGTCCGCCATGTTGGATGCCGTGCAGCCGGCCGTGGTCGAAGAGGTCATCTACCGCTTCGCCCTGTGGGGGCTACTGTGGCTGATACTGCGCAGATCGCTGCCCCGACAGGCGGTCTGGCTGGCAGGGCTGCTCTCCATGCTGGCGCACACCTATGCCCATTTCGACGACCTGTTCCTGCAATCCCCGCTGACCGCCCTGGGGATGGGGGCGGTGCTGGCGCTGTTCTGGGGCCTGCCCCCGCTCATCCTCGCGCGCCGCCGCGGCCTGGAATCAGCCATCGCATTTCACTGGCTCCAGGATGCCACCCGCTTCTGGGCAGGATTTTAGAACCTTGCCAGGTTGGATTTCGGCGCCCGGCACGTGAGCACGACCCTCGGTTGATGATCAGATCGTCGTGATAGTACCCCGTCACCAGCGAATACCTCGACGACCCGCTGGAAGTGCTGCGCCAGAGCGTCGCCTTCTGGCAACGCCGCGCAGCCTAATACACCTCGTCGTGGCTACCGACGTTGACGAGGATAATCTCGTGCTCGCGGAGTTCCAGTTCCAGAGTGATGCGGAATTGCAGGCTGATGGAGGCTGAGTGCAGCCCAGCCAGGCGTCCATGCAGTTCGTGCAAGCGGAGGGAGGGGTGAAAGGGATCTTCTTCCAGCAGGGCCAGCGTCTTGTGATAGCGATCGATCAGATCAGGATGGCGCTTGAGGAATCGCCGTTCGATCTTTTCGTAGCTGGCGGTGAAGATCAGCTCATAGGGCATCGGACAGTTCATCCTGGAGGCGCGCAAGATGGGCATCGGCGTTCTCGCGGCGATAGTGGCCGGCCGCCAGATCGGCGCGCGTCTGGGCCCAGGCGGCCAGGAGCTCGCACTCGCGCAGAAAGTCATAGTGCGCGATGTCCACGACCACATAGCGCGGCGTGCCGCGCACGCTGATGATCACCTCTTGGGCGTCTTGCAGCAGGCGCTCGATGTCGGAAACGCCCTTGGTCTTGAGATCGTTGGCAGTCAACACAGCCATTTGTCACCTCGCCTATTCAGCAACTGGTCTACAATGCGATTGATAGTGCGATTATACGACGATTTATCGCACCGTCAAAGGCGCGGCTGTGGATCGTCTGGCCCACGGATGCAGACCTCACGCCGGGTGTGCTGTACGACTGGCTCAAATCATGCGCGGTTCGCTTCCTTCCCTCCTCAACCGCTCCAAGGTCTCCAGATCGAGCTAGAACGGGAGGTCGCCTTCCAGCCAGGCACGCTCCTGCTGGACGTGGCACGCCAGGTCGGGGTCATCGGCGCCGGTGAATGGCATCGCCTGTGCTTCAGCCTTGCGCGCAGCCTGGCTGACTTCCATGCGCTCGTCTTCGATGCGCCAGCGCTCGTCGGAGCCTTCAGGATCGTACTCGTCCAGCAGGGTAAAGTCGGGCGCCAGACCGAAGGACCAGCCGTGATCGTGGTCGGAACCAGGCGCCATATCCGCTTCGGCCTCAGCCCGCATGGCCGCGCAAAGTGGACAGTCGTCTTCGAACAGGTCGCCCAGTCTGTCGTCAGGAATAGCATTGGCGAAACCCAACTCCTCGTTGCGAATCACCCGTTGCGGCGTCAGACCGTAGAGATCGTCCTGCGGGGTGAAGAACCAGGCCCGAATCAGGTCATCCAACGCGGCGCGTTCAGATTCGATGCTGGCGCCTTTCAACCGGGCCAACTGCTGCGCGCAGAGGT
Organism: Caldilineales bacterium; assembly: GCA_021463315.1. Lineage (GTDB taxonomy): Bacteria > Chloroflexota > Anaerolineae > JAAEKA01 > JAAEKA01 > JAAEKA01. Next base: position 12,109 of record JAJTXO010000042.1, read on the forward strand.
CCCGCAAATGTCTGACCAAATCGCCGTAAAGTGCTGCTTCTGCAATTGACATGCTTGCGCCCTACCTTCCTTGTGATAGCCCGCCGATATTTGCTCGGGGAAGAGGTTCTCCACCGCACCGGCTAGCTCGCCGGTGGACAGCTCGGCCAGCCGTGTGCAGTCACGATCTTCAGAGAAGCGATTGTCCGCCGCCCAGGTCTGCCTGAGCGCCATGTCGCCTTTGAAAGCCACGTGGAAGTGAGTTCTCCGTTTAGCCGCCGGCTTCGCCGATCACGGACACTGCTCCTGACCCAGATACTGTTGGCACTCAGCCGGCGTCAGACTGCGGCCGGCGCGCTGTGCAGCCTCAGCCAGCAGGGCGTCGACGTCCGGATAGGCCTGCCAAAGCCATACACTGCCAGCCAGGCAGCTGGTGTTGGTCGGCGGCTCGAACACGTCGCAGCCGGCGGTTGCGATCTGCCGGCCGTCGGGGTGAAATGCAGCCCATTCTACCCAGTGGTCATCCACGGTAGTGAGGAGCTCGCCGCGGCTGTCCCACAGATTGACGGAATGGCGAATACACCAGTCGCCTTCGTTCACGGCGTTGCATTCCACCGTCATGATGTTTTCGCCCGCTGGATCGAACGCGGCCACGTCCACCCACGCCGCGTTTTCGCCGAGCACACCGATCAGGTTTCCATCGATGTCCCACAAGCGCGCCGGCCCTTCCTTGCTCTCGGCCAGGATCAGCGTACCCGCCTGGTTGAACGAAGCGAACTTGACGCCGCCAGGATGGCCGTCCAGCACGTGCAGCGGTTGGCCGTCGCTACTCCAAAGGCGGATCGAGCCGTCGTCGCCGTAGGTCAGGATTGCCCCAGTGTCCGCGCTAAACTGCACGCCGGCCAGGGTGGGCGCAGGCAGCCGCTCCAGCACGAACTTGCCATCGGCCGTCAGCCCGGCCAGCGCGTCCTGGATGGCCTGCCACTCCCCTTCCACCTCCAGGTCGGGCAGATCCTTGGGGCTGGCCAGCACAGCCAGCACGCGCAGGGGCGGCTCCACCAGCAAGGCGGAGCGGGAGCGAGGCAGCGCCAGGTAGCGCAGGATGGGGGAGCGCTCGCCCAGGCCAATGAAGTGCGCCTGCGCCGGGTCGTAGAGGAGCTCCCAGGGCAGGGCGGCCAGGTCGGCCGCGTCCTCCTCGAAGCGCAGCCGCAGGCGCAGGCCCACGCCCTCCTGGGCCGCGCTGCTCAGGCTGGCCGTCAGCCCAGCCCCAACCCTGCCGCGAAAGACCGCGTCGAACAGGCGTTGGCCCAGGTCAACCAAAGAGGCGGCCGGGCCGGCGGCCTCAGCCGCGCCGATGTGGCGGCTGACCCCGCGCGCCAGGCCGCCCAGATGGGTGATCTCATCCGCGGTGAAGGGCAGGTCGAAGAGCGCGCTGGCATCGCCGGCCGGCGCATCCACCACGATGGCCTTGTATTTGTCCCCGCTGCGGGTGATGAGAAGATCGAAGTTGCGGTAGTCGGTGAGGGTCATTGGAGGTTCCCAATCTCAGGTTGCAGGTCGCCAATTCGTCCCACAGGTCGAGGCTACGAAAATCACCGCGGCGTCCCGTCGACGGGGCTGGGAGGTCGGTGGGCGCATGCCGGCCCGGTTGGCTGGGCGTCGTTGTGTAGCCGGATCGATTGCCCCCTGCACTTGCGTCAGGTACAAGCGTCGTCCGGCGGGTTGACTGGCGCGCGCTGGCGATAGCGACCAGGTATAGCAGCCAGCGCACGCCTGGCTTCGTCCGAGAACCTAACCCGGTAAGTCACCGGCTGCCTCCAACCGGTCTAGCTCCTCCCATACCTCCTCCATGTCGTATGTTGGCGCGCCTTCGGCGATGCGCTGGAGCACGGCATCGACAAACTGAATGTCGTCCTCTTCTTCCACGCGCGCGACATATTCGGCCAGTGCTTGGCGCACGACGTCCGAGACCGTTTCCCCGCGTATCACCGCCGCTGCCTTAGCTTGCCTGCGCAGCGCCAAAGGCACCTTCACTACGAGGTTGACAGTGGTGGTTGTCATGGCTTTTACTCCTTATTCGGTAAAGCTAACGTTATCCTGATTATATCTCGTACCGGGCTTCGGCGCAACCCGAAATGAGGATGCGTGTCGCGTGCTGG
>JAJTXO010000420.1 GCA_021463315.1 Caldilineales bacterium
GAGGACTGGGGACTGAGTAACCCATTCACCAATTCACCAATTCACCATTCACCAATTCACCATTCACCAATTCACCATTCACCGTTCACCGCTCACCGTCCCGATCCCAACGTTCGGTAGTCATAGACCTCATTGATCGAATCGACCACGTCTTGCAGGCTGGTGACCTCGTTGGCGATGTCGGAGCTCAGGCGCTCGGCGCGATCGCTGTCGACTTCCTTGCTGCCTACCAGCAAGATCTGGCTGTAGACGGTGCCCAGCGCGGCCAGCGAACTGTCCAGTTGCAGGTCGGCGCGCTGCATGCGGTTGTCCAGCTCGGCGATGTTCTCCTGCAGGCGGCGCTGGTCGGCCAGGGTGATTTCCAGTTGCTGGCGCACGCGCTCGTCGTTCTCGCGCTGCCGGCGCGCCTCCAGAGTGGGAATGCTCTCGCGCAGCCCCGCGCGATCGCCCTTGATGATCGGATCGCCCCGATAGGAATCGATCCGGCGGGCCAGCCGCACCATGTTGCCGATCCAATCGTAGATCCCGGCGGCCGTGCGCTGCATGCGCTCCTTGAGAATGCCATCCTTCTGGCCCTCCATGGCGGCCTTGATCTGAATATGGTAGTCCTCGGCCTTCTTCAGTTTCTCCTTCAGCGCCCGATCGTGCAGGCCGGTCACGTTGTATTTCTCGCGAAAGAGCCGCTCGACAGCCTTCTCGCGCTCCTCGGGGTCGTTGACGCTGCTGAAGGCCATGGCCGCCACGCCGGCCGCGCCCAGCAACAGCCAGGTCCACGCGCCCCACCAGGGCAACGCGCCCGGCAGCGGATTGGGCAGGAAGAAGGCCAACAGGATCGCGCCGGCCAGAATGACCGCGTTCTCGACCCGAATCAAGGCGTGCTCGAAGATGGCCCGACGGGCCTGGCGGTCGATAGTGTCGTGGATAGACTCGCGGGGCATATCAGAGACGCTCCCACTCCTTGCGCGACCCCAACAAAATCCACCCCTCCAGGACGCTCTGAAGCTCCTCACGACACAATTCGAGATCACCATCCTTCGCCCAGACGCCCTGAAAACCGGGAATCTCACCGAAAAAGGGGCCATCCTCAAGAATCTTGTAACGAGCTTGACGCATAGCAACCTGGATATAGGCAGTTATCATTGTATCGGTGCCTTCGCCACATTAGGCTCCATAAATGTCCGGTGCCTATGGCAATGTGATCATTTTCGACTCGCCAACCATCGCCTTAATGATTGCTGGCTTTCGCCAGAACGACGTCCTGCGAGAATTCCGGCCACGCTCAGGTCTTCATCTAGGTCCGGCCAATGGATGTACATGCCATCACCGATGATCTCATAGTTCGCCCGTTCGCCTGGAGCGCCGTACCATAAGCGAGGATACCAGGCCAAGGGCACACTCATCGATCGCCCCTCATGGAGATGCACGATCAAAGTCGCGTCATTCACCTCGACGCTATCGGCGCGCACGCTTGCAACATCAATGACCAAAGTACTCATACCAAGCCTCCAGAAAACGACTTTCGTTTTCCTGAACCAATCGGGCTATCCTGTTGATCTCTGGCCCCTTGAATCCGCCACTGCGCTCAAAGATCACCGGATCCAGCCAGAATTTTGCTACCATTCGCTCACGCTGCACATGAATGTGCGGTGGTTCAGGCATATCCAGAGCCACAAAGAAAAAACGATATGGGCCTATGAAGAGCACGGTCGGCATAAGGTGAAAGCCTAAAAATACGAGCTCAGCAGCCGATACAACTGCCGGATCGTGTTCAGATCGCCCTGGCGCACCTGGCCGCCGCTGCTTTCGGCGATGGTGCGCAACACCTCGTAGTCGGCGTCGTCGCCGAAGGCGATGGCGAAGATCACCACCGGCACGCCCTCGCGGTTGCCGCTCTGAATGCCGCGCCGCAGTTCGCCCAGCGTGGTGGTGGAATTGTTCTCGCGGCCGTCGGTCATCACCACAATGGCGTTGATGCGCTCCGGGTCGTTCTCCTGCTGCAAGCGCACATAGGCCGTGCGCACGCCATCCAACAGCGCGGTGTTGCCATAGGCCTGCAGCAGGTCCACGGTCTGCTCCAGGTAGGCGCGGTTGTTGCCCAGCTCGTCCAGCGCCACGATGTTGTTGACCGTGCTGCTGAACTCCACCAGGCCGACCTGCTCCTGGTCGCCCTGGATTTGATCCAGAAACTCCCGCAGCGCAGCCTGCGCCGCGGCCAGCTTCTCCCCTTCCATGCTGCCGCTGGTGTCCACCACCAGATAGATGTTGGCCTTGCGCTTGGTGTACTGCCAAACGTTCTGCACCACATCCACCACAGCCGGGCCGGGCACTTGCAGCGTGGTCTGCGGCTGGCTGGGGTCCACGCCGTTGGACGCGGCGATGGGACTGTCGGTCAGGGAGACCGAAAGATCGGCCGGCCGGAAGCCCGAGGCCAGCACGATGCCCTGCGCCTCCGGCGACTGCATGAAATCGCGCAGCGCACGCCAGGTCTGGCGCTGATTGTCGGTGACCGCGCCCGTCTCCAGCAGGGCCAGCGGATGATCAGCCCACAGCGTGCCTTCGCTGGGATAGATGGCCACCAGGCGCTGGCTGGGGCTGCGGCGGTTGTGGTTGACCACCAAATGCTCCTGCGCCACAAAGGCATCCAGGAAGCTGCGCCCCTCCTGGCTGATGCGCTCCATGATGGCGGCCTCACCCTCGCCATAGAACTTGACCGTGCGCTCGATGGCCGCCACATAGTCCAGCGTGCTCTGCGCGGTGGCGTCCTGCTCGGTCAGGCCGCGGGTCTTGCCCGCGCCCGCGTAGAACTCAGCCAGCGTCGCCAGCAGGCCACTGGCCACATTGGTGCTGGGGTGGCTCCAGCGAAAGCCGGGATCCTCGGTCGCGCGCTGTTGAATCTCCTGCCAGCCGGCCGACTGATCGGGCCAGCCCAGGCTGCGGGCCACATCCTCCCAGGCAGCGATCACCACCGGACTCACCGCAAAGCGCACCGATTCGCCGATCAACGAAGGGGCAATCGCACCCTCGCCCACCTGCTGCAGCTCGCCCCAGCGCCGGTCGAGCTGGTCCAGCCACAGGCTGGAATCGGGGCTGATGGCCTGGAAGGTGGGACCGGCCAGCGCCTCCTCGATCATCGCGTCCGGGGTCAGCTCCACCAACTGCACCTGCATCGGCTGCCGGTCGGCAGTGCGCAGCTTCTGGGCGTTGAAGCGGTCCGCCAAGGTATGCATCAGCTCGGCCTTGTCCGAGGTGTAGGCCAAGGTCAGGGTAGCGTTGCTCAGATCGTTCTGGACCGCCGGCGTGTCGGCCACCTCGCGCCCCGAGAGGAGCCACGATCCGGCAAAGCCGCAGAGACAGACGAACACAAAAACGATCAACGCCAAGGCTATGACGCCTTCAGTGCGCAGCGCCTGCTTGCGGGCCGCCTGTTGATTTGCCTGGTTCCGCTTGGCCTTGCTCATAGCATCACCCTCAACGTCCCACGTTCAAATCGAACCAACGCAACAGCGCCAGCAGCACGTCGCGGTCGGGCGAGCGCATGGCGTCGGTGCGGGAGACGATGGGCGTCACCCCCTGCTCGGCCCAGCGGGTGAAGGGGCTGTTGGGCTGATCCACCGAGACCGACGGGTTGACCGGCCGCAGGCCATAGCTGACCGCCTGAGCCTGCACCTCGGGCGAGAGCAGGAAACGCTGAAACTCCAGGGCGGCGTTTTTCTCCACCGCGCTGGTCTCCGGCCCCATCCAGATGGTAAAGGGGAAGTCGAACCAGGTCACGTACTTGGGATAGAGGATCTCCAGCGCCTCGCCCCAGCGGGTCTGGATCCCTTCCATGTTCTTGAGCAGATCGGCCTCCAGCAGTTGACCCCCGTCGCCAGCCGAGTAGCCGAAGAGCGCGAAATCCTCCGCGGTATAGGCGCTGCCGCCGCCCAGGTCGGTGGTGCTGCCCATCAGCTCACCCAGCCAGCGCTGAAAGGCCGGGTCGGTGATATCGGCCGTGCTGATGCTGGTCTTGTCGTAGTATTCGCCGGCCGCGGCCACCATGGCCGCCAGCCCGCCGACGTTCTTGCGCGGGTTGGGCACCACCAGCTTGAAGAAGCCCCAATCCGACTGGCCGCCCAGCGCCGGCCAGCCGCCCGGGTTGATCGCGGCGTCGTGGATCGCCTGCCAATCGATGTCGCCCACCTGCGCGGCCAGGGCGTCGGCCCGGCTTTGATAGAGTCCCCAGGCGAACAGGCTGAGCGCGGTGGGACGCGCGCGGTATTCGCCGTCGGTCAGAAAGACGTCGCGGCCCAGACGTTCCTTGTAGGCCACGTTAGCCAGCTCCGGCAGATAGCGGCTGTCGGGAATCCACGCCGTGGGGAAGCGCGCCAGCGCCTCCCGCTGCTCATCGGTCAGATTTTGCAGATCGACATCGGCCGGAAGCGCGCCGAACTCG
>JAJTXO010000421.1 GCA_021463315.1 Caldilineales bacterium
AGGCAACGCCTTTCAGGTATTCCGCCCAGTCGGCATTCTCATGGCGCAGACCGTCCAGCGCGAAGGTGGCCGTCTGCTCCAGATCGAGCGAATACACTGCCACCTGGCTGTCGGCCTGCGGCTGCAAAGCGATCCAGACCGCGCGATTGATGGCCATAGGCAGCACAAAGCCGTCGTTGTAGTCGGTGTGCTCGCCGATCAGGTTCACACGGCCCGGCGCACGCACAACAAAGGCCGGCGGCTGGCCAAAGCGACGTTCAAAATCTTGCACAACGTGTGAATGCAGAGACATGGTTTCTCCTTGATGGGGGCTGGGGTCTGGGGCCTGGGGTCTGGGAGGAACTGGGGGAACTGCGGGAACTGGAGAGAACCTTGCGGAAGCAGTTCCTCTGAGTTCCTCTGAGTTCCTCTGAGTTCCTCTGAGTTCCTCCGAGACCCCACCTACCGCGGGGCAACGTTAGCGGACGAAGGAACTTGTGCAGGACACGCTGAGCGAAGGCGCCGAACCATTCCGCATTTCCGGGTTACGAGTTACGCATTACTCGTTACGACTCAGAGCCGCGCGGATAATCCACGTGCCATTGCCAGCCGCTTTGGATGATCTCGGCCAGGTCAGGGTGTTGCGGCCGCCAGCCCAGCTCGGCCTGGATCTTGCCGCTGCCGGCGATCAGGATGGCCGGGTCGCCGGCGCGGCGCGGGCGCATCTCGGCCGGGATGGGGTGGCCGGTGACGCGGCGGGCGGTCTCGATCACCTCCAGCACCGAGTAGCCCGCCCCGTTGCCCAGGTTGTAGCGCATGAAGGGGCGCTGATCCAGCCCGTGCAGGGCCAGCACGTGAGCCGAAGCCAGATCCTCGATGTGGATGTAGTCGCGCACGCAGGAGCCGTCGGGCGTGGGATAGTCGTCGCCGAAGACGGCAATGCTGGCCCGCTGGCCTAGCGCCACCTGCAACACCAGCGGCAGCAGGTGGGTCTCCGGCTGATGCGCCTCGCCGCGCGCGCCGGCCGCGCCGGCCGCGTTGAAATAGCGCAGCACCGCCACCCGCAGGCCGTGGATGCGGTGATACCACTCCAGCGCCTGCTCGACCATGTACTTGGTGGCGCCGTAGACGCTGGACGGCCCCACGAGGTCATCCTCCACCAGCGGGCCATCCTTGCTGGCATAGACGCCGGCCGTGGAGGAGAAGACGAAGCGCGAGACGCCGTGGGCAATGGCTGCATCCACCACGGTCAGCGCGCCGGTGACGTTGTTGCGGAAAAAGCGGCCCGGCTCGCGCATCGACTCGCCGGCCTCGATGAAGGCCGCGAAGTGCAGGATGGCGTCGAAGGCCGCACTGCCCAGCACAGCATCCAGCGCCGCGCGATCCAGCGTGTCGCCGCGCACGAAGGCGGCCGCGGCCGGCACAGCCGCCCGATGCCCGCTGGAGAGGTTGTCGTAGACCGTGACGCGGTGTCCGGCGTCCAGCAACTGCTGCGCCACGGTGCTGCCAATATAGCCCGCGCCGCCGGTGACGAGGATGTTCATGGAGACTCCTTGGGGAGGGGGGACGGTGATCGGTGATCGGTGATCGGAAAATGGTTATTGGTGAACGGGTAATGGTTAACGATGAACGATGAACGATGAACGATGAACGGTGAACGATGAACGATGAACGGTGAGTGGTCAACCAGTCCCCACGCCCCAGTCCCCACGCCCCATTGCGGGTTGAGGGCGCACAATTGACATGAGGGCGCTCAAATCCAGCGTATCGAAACCCTGGGGGGGGGCGGTGATCGGTGATCGGTGATCGGTGATCGGTGCGGCCGCTCCGCATCCGTGTAATCCGCTAATCCGTGACAATCCGTGATTCAGACGGTGATCGGTGACCGATTACCGATCACCGATCACCGATTACCGTTTACCGCCCTGTAATGCACTTCCGACTGCTGGCGCAGCCGCGCGGCGGCCTGCTCGGCCGTCAGGTCGCGCTGCGGCTCGCCCAGCATCTCGTAGCCGACCATGAACTTCTTGACCGTGGCTGAACGCAGCAGGGGCGGGAAGAAGTGGGCGTGGAGCTGCCAGTGGCGTAAAGGATGCCAACTTTCCGAAAAGTTGGCATCCTCGGCGGCTTGCGCATCCGGCCCGGTCGGCGCGCCGTGCCAGCCCATGGAGTAGGGGAACGAGGTTTCGAACAAGTTGTCGTAGCGGATGGTCAGACGCTGCAGAATGCCGGCCAGCGCATCGCGCTCCTCGCCGGTCAGATCAGGCAGGCGCAGGACGTGGCGGCGCGGCAGCAGCAGGATCTCGAAGGGCCACAGCGCCCAATAGGGCACGACAGCCAGCCAGTGATCGTTCTCGACGACGATGCGCTGAGCAAGCCCCAGCTCCAGCTCGGCGTAATCCAGCAGCAGCGGCCGGCCGTGCTGCTCGAAGTAGGCGCGCTGCTGGCGGTCTTCCTTGGCCGGCTCGTGGGGCAGCGCGCTGCCGGCCCAGATCTGGCCGTGGGGGTGCGGGTTGGAGCAGCCCATGACCGCGCCCTTGTTCTCGAAGACCTGCACCCAGCGGTAGCGCTGGCCCAACTCCGTCACCTGCTCGGCCCAGACATCGACCACATGGCGGATAGCCTCCACCGGCATTTGCGGCAGGGTCAGGTCGTGGCGGGGCGAGAAGCAGATCACCCGGCACTCGCCCTGTTCGCTCTCAGCCTGCAGCAGCGAATGGCCGCCAGCCGGCGCGGGTGGCGAGTCGGGCAGCAAGGCCGAAAAGTCGTTGGTGAAGACGAAGGTGCTGGTGTAGCTGGGGTTGCGCAGGCCGCCGGCGCGCTCGTTGCCCGGACAAAGATAACAGGCGGGATCATAGGCCGGCCGCGTCTCCTGCGGCGGCCGCTCCACCTGCCCCTGCCACGGTCGTTTGGTGCGATGCGGCGACACCAGCACCCAGTCGCCGGTCAGCGCGTTGTAACGTCGGTGGGGGTGTTCAGTTGGGTTGAATGCATCCATAGCGGGTGGGTCACTCCGATGTTTCTCGAACGCTCAGCCAGGCGTCCGCGCCGAGCGGGTTTGGCGACCAGAGCCGGGCGTCCGCGCCGAGCGGGTTTGGCGGCCAGAGCAGGGCGTCCGCGCCGAGCGGGTTTGGCGGCCAGAGCAGGGCGTCCGCGCCGAGCGGGTTTGGCGACCAGAGCCGGGCGTCCACTCCAAGACTACGCATGGGCGTCCCATGGATCGCCACAGAATGCTCAATCGGTCGCCACACCCAACCCGCCACAGCGGCACACCAATCTACCAATCTACCAATCACCAATCTACCAATCTACCAATCACCAATCTACCAGCTCACCGATACTCAGGCAGCCACTCGCCATGCGCCTCGATCAGGTCGTCCACCAGCGCGACGATCTGGTCCAGGTCCAGCTCGGCCGCGGTGTGCGGGTCCAGCATGGCCGCGTGGTAGATGTGCTCGCGCTTGCCAGTCAGCGCGGCCTCGACCGTCAGCGCCTGGACGTTGATGTTGGTCTGCATCAGCGCGGCCAGGTGCGGCGGCAGGCTGCCGATGCGCGTCGGCTGGATGCCGTTCTTGTCCACCAGACAGGGCACTTCCACGCAGCAGCCGGCCGGCAGGTTGTCGATCAACCCGTGGTTGCCCACGTTGCCGTAGATCACGGCTGGCCGGCCGGTCTCCATGGCGTAGATGATCTGCGAGCCATATTCGACGCTGCGCTTGATCTGCAGCAGTTGATTCAGCAGGCGATCCACGTCCCGCTCGCTGCCGTCGGTGCGGACTTCCTCCGTCTCTTCCCCTTCCTGCACCACGCGGAACTGCACGCTGTCGTCCTCGAAGACGTGGCGCAGGATCTCCCAGCCGGCCAGTTGGAACTCGCAGCGGGTGATGTACTCGTCCAGCGGGATGTTGAAGCGTTCGATCAGGTCGGGGCGGTCGCGCTTGATAAACCAAGGCACATATTCGCTCAGATGCTCGCTGGACTCGGTGACGAAATAGCCGAACTTCTCGAACAGCTTGTAGCGCACCCGGTTGGTGGGGGGCATGCGCCCTTCCTGCAGCACCTGGCGCAGGGCCGGGTAGAGGTCTTGGCCGTGGCGCTCGAACTTGAGATAGAAGGCCATGTGGTTGATGCCGGCCACGTGATAGTCGATCTCCTCGACCGGCACGCCCAGATCGGCCGCCAGCTCGCCGGCCGTGTGCGGCACGCTGTGGCAGAGGCCGACCGAGTGGATGTTGCTGCCCCGGTCCAGCGCCCACATGTTCATGGCCATGGGGTTGACGTATTGCAGGAAGGCAACGTCGGGGCACAGCTCCTCCATGTCGCGGGTCATCTCCAGCAGCACGGGGATGGTGCGCAGGGCGCGCATGATGCCGCCGATGCCCAGCGTGTCGGCGATGGTCTGGCGCAGGCCATATTTCTTGGGGATCTCGAAGTCGATCACCGTGCTG
>JAJTXO010000422.1 GCA_021463315.1 Caldilineales bacterium
GTCGGGCGTGTCCTGGTGGCCGTGCAGGAAAAAGAGCTCGCCCAGCTCCTGCCCCTGCTCGTGGACCATCACCCGCAGGCTTTCGATCACCGGCTGGCCCGCCAGATAGACGCCCAGATGGGCTTGCACCTGGCGGCTGTCATACCACAGATCGTCGTGGTTGCCGACGAAGCGCACAAAACGGCCCGGATTGACCATCTCAGCGAAAAGCCGCTCCTGGTTCAGCACCCCGCTGTACTCGCGGATCACCGGCTCTGGCCAGTTCTCCCAGAGCTCCTCCACGTCGCCCAGCAGGAAGAGCTCGAAGCCCTGCTGCCAGTAGTGCGTCAGCGCAGCCAGGTAGGCTGGCTCGCAGGACAAAAAATCATCGGCGCCGTCGCGCTGGCCTTTGTGCAGGTCAGAGAAGAGAACCAGCTTCAGATCGGCCAGCTCGCGGCCGTCGTCGATGTTGGCTGTGGTGTAGACCTCGGCGAGACGCCTGGCAACGCTTTCGTTGTAGCTGGTCATCGAAAGCACTCCTCGATCGTTTCGTTTGCAGCATGTTGCATCATTGTCGCATCCTCCTGTTAGAATCCAGTATCTACCTGAGGCGATTATAGCCTTTTCGAGGATGTCGCGCAAGGGATCATGATCCACTACGATGAACCCAAGCCGGCGACAGTGACCGAGAAACGCGCCCCTCAAAGCTTCAAGTTGCAGCGGCAACCTGAGTCGTCCCCCGACTGAGCAGAACCCTTGTCATCCTGCCGCGGCGGCCTGCGCCAGCCGGATCGCGCCGATTGCCGGCTCGGGCACCGGCGTGATGGGATCCAGATTCAGGCCCAACTGCCAGGCTGCGCTCTCGAACTGCTGCCGCACGATGCGCCCCGCCACGATGACCCCGCCGGCCAGCGCGCAGGGGACCGGGCCGGTCAACTGCAGTTGCCCGATCACCGCCTTGGCAGCCAGCGCCAGCTCGTGGCCCGTGGTGGCCAGAATGCTGCGCGCCAGCGGGTCGCCCTGGGCCGCGACCATCTCCACCGTGGCGGCCAACGCGGCGATCTCATGCTTGCCCTGCAGCTCCCGATAGACGCGCGGCACCAGATCGGTGGTCGTCGCCAGCCCCCAACGCTCCAGCAGCGCCGCGCTGAGCGCGGTGGCCGGACCGCGGCCGTCGTAGGCGCGCATGGCCGCGCGCAGGGCGGCCAGCCCCACGGCATAGCCGCTGCCCTCGTCGCCCAGCAGGTGGCCCCAGCCATCGGCCCGCGCGAGCTGGCCGGAGGGGCTGCAGCCATGCACGATGGAGCCGGTGCCGCAGATCAGCGCCAGGCCCCAGCCGGCCGGCGTGCCGGCCGCCAGCACCAACACGGCGTCGTGGACCATCACAACCTGCGCCTGCGGCTGGATCTGGGCGGCCCACTCATGGAACAGCGCCCGCTCGACCGGCCGATCCACGCCGGCCAGCCCCAGGCAGAAGCCATGCAGCGGCTGCGGCGACAGATCCGCCGCGGCCCAGGCCGCGTCCATCGCCTCCTGGATCGCGGCCTGGGCCGCCAGATGGCCGATGACCTGGAAGTTGGAGGCGCTGGCCACCCCCTTGCCCAGCACGCGGCCGTTCTCATCGGCCAGCAGCGCCTGGGTCTTGGTGCCGCCGCCGTCGATGCCCATCAGATAGCGAGTTTGGTTCATAGGTCGTTCAATCCTGGAGCGCCCGGCGCACAGACGGGCTCGGTCGGAGACCGGCCCGAGCGTTTGGACGGGCTCGGTCGGAGACCGGCCCGAGCGAGATTCGCCAATGACTGCCTACGCGGAAAGTGCGGCGCGCACCGCGCCGTGGGCTTGCGCCAGACGCGCGCGCGCCTGGTCGGGCGACAGGCCGGCCAACTGCGCCACGATGGCGGTCTTGACCTGGTGGTCGCAGGCGGCCAGCGCGGCCTCGGCGGCCTCGGGCGACAGGTCGCACGCCAGCGCGACGATGCGCCGCGCCCGGTCGCGCAGCTTGGCGTTGCTGGCCTGCACATCCACCATCAGGTTGCCAAAGGTCTTGCCCAGACGCACCATGACCCCGGTGGAGAGCATGTTGAGCACCAGCTTCTGGGCAGTGCCGGCCTTGAGGCGCGTCGAGCCGGTCAGCGCCTCGGGGCCGGTGATGGGGGCAATCCAGATCTCGGCCAGCTCAGCCATGGGGGAGGGGTGGTGGCAGGCCAGGCTGACCACCAGGCAGCCGCGGCGGCGCGCCTCGACCATCCCGCCCAGCACGTAGGGGGTGCGTCCGCTGGCCGCGACGCCGACCACGCTGTCCAGCGGCCCAGCCTGCAGGACGGCCAGATCGGCCGCGCCGGCCGCCCGGTCGTCCTCGGCGCCCTCCACCGCGTGGTGGATGGCCCGCTCGCCGCCCGCGATCAGCGCCAACACCTGCTCCGGGGAGACGCCGAAGGTCGGCGGGCACTCGGACGCGTCCAGCACGGCCAGCCGGCCCGAGGTGCCCGCGCCGATGTAGATCAGCCGGCCGCCCTGGGCCATGCGCGCGGCGATGGCGTCGATGGCCGCGGCGATGGACTCCAACTGCGTGGCCACGGCCGCGGGCACGGCGCTGTCCTCGGCGTTGATCAGGCGCACCATCTCCAGCGTCGAGACGGTGTCGATCCGTTCGGTGGCCGGGTTGCGCGCCTCGGTGAGGGGCAACAGCCCAAGGTTATTGCTCATGGCGTGGTTCCTGGCAGCTCCTTGACCAGCACGCGATAGCCGCGCAGCGGTCGAAAGCCGAATTGGGCGTAGAAATCCAGCAGCGTGGTCCAGTCGATGACGCAGCCGCGCACGCCATAGGCAGCCAGCCGCGCCAGGCTGAACTCCATCAGGCCGCGGCCCCAGCCCTGTCCCTGGCTGGCGCGGCCGACGCCCACCGGGCCAAGCTGGCCCCACGGCGCGGGCAGGCGGTGCATGTAGTAGCGCTCCAGCGGGTCGACGCCACGTCGCCAGCGCCGGCGGATGCGGCAAAAGCCCGCCACGAAGGGGGCGCGGCCAGCCTCCCGACGCCACAACAGGCTGTACTCGGACATCTGGCCGCCGGCGCGCCGGAACTCCTCGAACTCGAAGCGCCAGCGGCCGGGGAACTCGCGCTGCAAGAAGGCCAGCAGCGCGGGATCATCCCGCTCGCGCGCCGCGGCGAGCCAGCCTCCGGCTAAAGCTTCGACTCCAGCGGCCAGATCAGCCAGATCGGCTGCGACGTCCCAGACGACAGCGTCGCTGGCGCGGGGCCGATAGCCGCGCTGCTGAAAGAAAGGCTCGCTGGACAGCTCCAGTGGCAGGCCGGGCGCAAAGGGACGCAGGCTGCCGCCCAGCCGGGCCGCGCGGCAGCCCTGCCCGACCAGCCACGCCTCGGCCTGCGCCAGCAGCGCGGCGCCCAGGCCGCGGCGCTGACAGGCCGGGGTCACGGCCAGCGCGTCGATCCAGCCTATCTCCGGCGGCGAGGTGGCGGGGTCGCTGGGCAGCGCGCTGGCCAGGACGAAGCCGGCCGCCGCGTCCCCATCCCACGCCAGCCAGCCGGCCTGCACGCTGCCGGTGGCCGGCCGGGTGTTGAAGGCCGCGAACGCGGGCGTGATGGCCAGATCGTCGCCGCAGGCCCGGTTCCAGACCGCGGCCACGGCCTCGATGTGGGTCGGCTGATGAGGGTCGAAGAGTTGTAACAACATGGGCGCCGGGACCAATCCATGGGGCATGGCGGCGAACTGTGGGCCTTGAGATGACGTTTCTGTGGAGGAGCAGCGGCGCCTGCGTTTGAAACCGCAGGCTGACACCCGCAAAGCATGCTAAAGCAAGCTGTGGTGCATACCTCAGCTTGCTTTAGCATGCTTCTGCGCAGCATGCCAGACGCCGATTTCAATCGGCGGCGGCGCCACGGCGCCCTTGCCGGATCATTTTCTCAACTTCCACAATCCCCCGGCAGGAAAACAGCGCCCGTTGAAACGGGCTGGCGTGTGCGAGGCGAATCATTGTCTCAACGCCCAGAAACCTCGACTCCGAACCGCCACCATCGATCGCTATGACTACAACCCTGACGATCAACGCCCGCACCTTCGACCCGCGCGAGCTCCTGGCCGGCATCCCAGAGCCAGCGCTCGGCGACAACGCGCGCGCCGCGCTGGACTTCTGCCAGCGCTGGCTGAGCGGCCAGGAAGAGTTCGTGGTCCACACCTCCGGCTCCACCGGCGCGCCCAAGCCGATCGCCCTGCGCCGCACGCAGATGCTGGCCAGCGCCCAGGCCACGGGCCAGGCGCTGGGGCTGGCCGCAGGCATGGCCGCGCTGGTCTGCCTGCCGGTGCGCTATATCGCCGGTCAGATGATGCTGGCGCGCGGGCTGGCGCTGGGGCTGGCCATGACCTTGGTGGAGCCAGCGGCCGATCCGCTGGCCAGCCTGCCCGCCGACGCCGCGTTCGACTTCACC
>JAJTXO010000423.1 GCA_021463315.1 Caldilineales bacterium
TGGGACCGACGCTGGACCGCATCTACGAGGACGCCTACATCTTCGCCCGCGCGCTGCACCATCTGGGCAATCTCAACGAGCGCGATTATCTCTCCTACCGCACGCTGTACGATCTGGTGGTGGCCGGCCTGCCGCGGCCCGATCTGTTGCTCTATCTGCGTGCGCCGGTGCCGCTGCTGCTGGAGCGCATCCAGCGCCGCGGCCGGGAGATCGAAAGTGGCATCGACGCGGCCTACCTCGCGCTGCTGGAGAGCTTCTACGACGATTGGATGCGCACCTTCGATCTGTGCCCCGTGTTGACGATCCAAACGGGCGACCTGGACTTCGTCCACAAGCCGCAGCACCTGGAGATCGTGGTCGAGCGCATCCACGAACGGCTGGCCGGCAAGGAGGCCATCGTCTTCCCCAACGGAGGCAACGGCCTATGACCGACGCCCATGCGCTGCCGCGGCGCCCAGACGCCGGCTGGGAGCTGACCGAGGAAGCGTTGCTGCACGGCGTGCAGGCCCTGAGCGACCGCGACCCACACCTGGCGCAGATCGCGGCACGTCTGGGGCCGCCGCCGCTCTGGCCGCGCGAGCCTGGCTTCGCGACGCTGATCCAGATCATCCTGGAGCAGCAGGTGTCGCTGGCCTCGGGACGGGCGACCTTTCAGCGCCTGCTGGCCGTCGCCGCGCCGCTGACGCCGGCCCGCTTCGTGCAGTTGGACGACGCCACGTTGAAGGGGGCCGGTTTCAGCCGCCAGAAAGCCAGCTATGGCCGGCTGCTGGCGCAGGCCGTGCTCGATGGCTCGCTGGACATCCAGGGCCTGGCCGCGCTGGACGACCCGACGGTGCGCACGCAATTGACGGCCGTCAAAGGCATTGGCCCATGGACGGCCGACATCTATCTGTTGATGGCGCTGCGCCGGCCGGACGCCTGGCCCAGCGCAGATCTGGCGTTGGCGGCCGCGGTGCAGCAGGTCAAGGGGCTGGCCGTGCGGCCGGGCTGGCGGGAGCTGGAAGCGCTGAGCCAAACCTGGCGGCCCTGGCGTGCGGTGGCGGCGCGCCTGTTGTGGCATCACTACCTCAGCGGCAGCGCGCCCGCCTGAGCCGCTCACCAGCACATGGCCGCGTGTTCCATGCCCAGCGTCTTTTCCAGCCGAAGCCAGGCCCATGCCACCAGCCATGCCATGCCAGGCTACGCCGAGCGCTACGACGAAACGCCGCAGCGCGTCGAGGTGATCCTGGCCGCGCTTGCCGCGGCCGGCCTGGGCCCTCCGGTCGACGCCGAGGATCATGGCCTGGGGCCAATTCGGGCTGTCCATGACGCCGATTTCCTGGCGTTTCTGCAAGGCGCGTTCGAAGGCAGCCGCAGCGTTCTGGCTGACGACAGCCCGCTATGGCCGGACGGCTACCATGCGGTGCGCGGTTGGCGCCACCGGCCGGCTGGCTGGCAGCAGCAGGCCGGCTATTATGCCATCGACCGCGACTGCCCGATCCTGGCCGGCACCTGGGACGCGGCCTACTGGAGCGCGCAGGCCGCGCTGAGCGCGGCCGATAGGGTGTTGGCCGGCCAGGCTGCGGCCTATGCCCTTTGCCGGCCGCCGGGCCATCACGCCTCGGCCAGCCAGTACGGCGGCTACTGCTACCTGAACAACGCGGCCATCGCGGCCCGTCATCTGCAAGCGGCCAGCGCGGCGCGGGTGGCCATCGTGGATATCGACTACCACCACGGCAACGGCACGCAGGAGATCTTCTACGCCGACCCGACGGTGTACGTCTGCTCGCTGCACGCCGATCCCGACCAGGAGTACCCCTATTTCTGGGGCGGCGCGGCCGAGCTGGGCGATGGTCCGGGCCGCGGCTGCAACCGCAACTGGCCGCTGCCGGCCGGCGTCGATGACGCGGTTTATCTGGCGACGCTGGACGAGGCGCTGGCCTCCGTCGCCGCGTTCCAACCCGCGCATCTGGTGATCTCGGCCGGCTTCGACCTGGTGCAGGGCGATCCGTCGGCCACCACCCGCGGCTTCAGCGTCACCCCTGAGGGCCTGGAGCGGATCGGCGGACGGCTGGCCGCGCTGGGTCTGCCCACCGTTGTCGTGCAGGAAGGGGGCTACCAACTCGACCGCCTGGGCGAGCTGGCGGTGCGTTTCCTGCGACAGTTTGCAGTTCACTGAGGAGAGCAACCATGAACGAGTCAACTAACCTTGAAGTAACCACGCTGGCCGGCGGCTGTTTCTGGTGCCTGGAGGCGGTGTTCAACCAGATACGCGGCGTGGAGCAGGTGGCCTCGGGCTACTCCGGCGGCTTCGTCGCCAACCCGACCTATCGCCAGGTGTGCGACGGCCGCACTGGCCACGCCGAGGTGGTGCAGATCACCTTCGATCGGGACGTGATCTCCTTCCGGGAGCTGCTGGAGATCTTCTTCGCCCTGCACGATCCGACGACGCTGAACCGCCAGGGCGGGGATGTAGGGCCGCAGTACCGCTCGGCCATCTTCTATCACTCGCCAGAGCAGAAGGCCACCGCGCAGGCAGTGATCGCCGAGCTGGGCGCGGCCCAGGTCTTCGACGTTCCCATCGTGACGGAGGTGACCGGCGTCACCAAGTTCTACCCAGCCGAGGACTACCATCAGGAGTACTACATCAACAACACCCTCCAACCCTATTGCCAGATGGTGATCTCGCCCAAGGTGGCCAAGATGCGCAAGGGCTTTGCCGCCAAGTTGAAGGCATAGCCACGCCGCCCTGCTGTGGCCGGTCTCCTGACCGAGCCACGCCCCACACCCTATGCAATTTCTCATCTCTGCGGAGGACATCTCTGCTGGTCAACTGCGCGGTTTCTTCGTGGGCTGGCCCAACCCGCCGTTGCCGGAGACGCATCTGGCCATCCTGCGGCGCAGCGACGCGGTGGTGCTGGCTGTAGACGAAGAGACGGAGCAGGTCGTTGGCTTCGTCAACGCGCTGAGCGACGGCGTGCTGAACGCGTTCATCCCGCTGTTGGAGGTGTTGCCGGCCTACCAGGACCGCGGCATCGGCTCGGAGCTGGTGCAGCGCCTGCTGGCGCAACTGGATGGCCTGTACGCGGTGGATCTGCTGTGCGATGCCGACGTGCAGCCCTTCTACGCCCGCTTGGGCCTGCAGCCGGGCCAGGGGATGATGCTGCGGCGCTACGACCGGCAGGCGGGCGCCAGATCGCCGCTCAGCTTCCAGATCCAGCCGCTGGATCTGGCGCACCGGCAGCAGGCAGCCGAGCGGATCACCCACCTCTGGGGCAGCGAGATCGTAGTCGTCCACGGCCAGCGCTTCCGGCCGGCCGAACTGCCCGGCCTGGTGGCCGTCAGCGAAGGCGAGTGGCTGGGCCTGCTGACCTATCATATCGACGGCGACGCCTGCGAGATCGTCACGCTGGACAGCAGTCGGCCCAACTGCGGCATCGGCACGGCGCTGATCCAGGCTGTCAAGCAAGCGGCCCAGCAAGCCGGCTGCCGGCGGCTGTGGCTGATCACCACCAACGACAACACCGCCGCGCTGCGCTTTTACCAGAAACGCGGCTTCAGCCTGGCCGCCCTCCACCCCAACGCAGTGGCCCGCTCGCGGCAGATCAAGCCCGAGATCCCGCTCACCGGCCACGACGGCATCCCCATCCGCGACGAGATCGAGCTGGAGATGATTCTCGCCATCTGACCGATTCGCACTGCACACGGTTGACAACCGTCAACAGTGTGCTAAAATAACGTCAGATAGAGCGCATTGGCTGTGCCGCTCACGCGTTTTGGCCCCGTTCGCCAAGGAGGCGGCGCCTATGGCCGAAGAAACTCAAACTGCTGACTCTCCTGGCAAATCAACCAGTACGACGGGCTGCCTGGGGCGGGTCATGGCGCTGGTGGGCGACTTCTTCGGCGCTGTGGTGTTGATTCTGCTGGCCTTTTTCTTTCTGGCCGTCCTGGTGGCTGTCGTATCGATGATCCTGGGAGTGATACCGCCCATCTTGAACGCACAGACCTGGCAGGCCCTGGCAGCCACCTGGGGGCAAGTCTGGAAGGCGATCGGCGCGCCGGCGTCGCTGCGCGGGCTGATCGTTCTGCTGCTGCTGCTGGCCCTGCTGGGGGTCTTCCCGATCACCTACTACGCCTACCAGGCCCATCGCAAAGATGTGAAGATTCAACGCCTGTCCGATGAATTCTGGCTATTGGGCTTGATTCGGCGGGGCGAAGAGGATACGGTGCGGGACCTGTACGAGCGGATCTATAGCTCGCGTCAGTATGTGCTCTATATCCTCGTCATTTTGGCCTTCTCGACCTTCGTTCTGCTGCTCTATGCCCCTTTGTCTCCGTTGGCAACCGTTGGGCAAGGGGAGCAACCCTCCTCTGGCTTGCCGATCATCACCGTGCCCGACGCCGCCTTGGCAACCAGCGCGACGTCCTCG
>JAJTXO010000424.1 GCA_021463315.1 Caldilineales bacterium
TCGTGGCGGTCGGCGAACCAGGTGATCAGGTTGCCGCAGAACTGCGCGACGGCGTCGAACGGGCCGCGCAGCGGCAGATGCGCGACATCCGCCTCAACCCAGTTGGCGTGCAGGCCGCGTCGCCGTGCGTGGTAGCGCGCCAGCGTCAGCAGCTCGTGAGAAAGGTCCAGCCCGGTGACGTTCAATTTGTAAGACGCCAGCTCCAGGCTGTGGCGCCCCCAGCCGCACGCCAGGTCAAGCACCCGGTCACCCGGGCGCAGACCAAGCTGCGCGACGGCGAACTGGACTTCAGTTTCAGTGTTGTGTGCCCATGCGCCTGGTGTTTCGCCCCGGAGCATCCGACGGACATAGGATGCCGCCTGATGACGGACCCAGACCTGGTTGTCAAGCGTGAGTGTATTCACGGTCAGACACTTTCCCCAGGCGCGACGGGCAGGCTGCGGATTATCCGTTCCGCTTCAGCTTGCCCGTACGCTTGGTGTACCGCTCCGCGCGCTGGAACAGATGGATGCCCAGCGGGAGCATCACTACCCCCATCAACAGTAGGGGCCACACGTAGCTCCACAGAGACTGATCGGACGTGCCGGGCAGCAGCGCGTATATGATCGGCGGGGTGGTGGCGCACCATCCGTACCTGCGCGAACTGCTCCAGGTAGCGCTCGGGCTGGACGATCATCAGGTGCGCCTCCAGCAGCGTGTCGGTGGCGCGGCGCATCGCCTCCACCAGCGGCATGCCGAAGCTGATGTTGGGCACGAAGACGCCATCCATGACGTCGATCTGGAAACGCCGCGCGCCGCCGCGCTCGGCAGCCTGCACCTGTTCGTGTAGCCGCAGAAAGTCAGCCGCCAGTATCGAGGGGGCAATTTCGGGGGTCATGGGAGCTCCTGTTCATTGCAAGACTTCGGAAGTCGCCGCGGGTGTCATCTCAAAAAACCGCGGTCGAGACTTCCGAAGTCTGCGTCCATAAGACTTCGGAAGTCTCCCCAATCTATTGAGATGATACGCTACTTCCGGTTTCTGTGCTGGATGCCGTCAGGGCCGGCGATGACCAGATCGGTGGCCAGGTCGATGAAAAGGCCATGCTCGACGATGCCGGCGCGCTGGCCCAGCCTGGCAGCCAGCCGCGCGGCGTCGGCGATGGGGCCAAAGGCGCAGTCCAGGATCATGTTGCCGGAATCGGTGACGAACTGCTGGCCGTCGGCCGTGCGCCGGATGGTCCAGGTCGCGCCCAGCGACTCCAAAAAGCGGGCCTGGGAGCGCCAGCCGAAGGTCAGCACCTCCACCGGCACGGGCCACAGCGTGCCCAACTGCGGCGACAGCTTGCTGGCGTCGGCGACGATCACCGCGCGGCGGCTGGCCTGGGCCACGATCTTCTCCCGCAGCAGCGCGCCGCCGCCCCCTTTGATCACATCCAGCGCGGGGTCCACCTCATCCGCGCCGTCGATCACCAGATCCAGGTCGCTGGGCAGGTCGTCGCTCAACATGGGGATGCCCAGTCGCACGGCCTCGTCATGCGTGGCCGCGGAGGTGGCAAAGGCGACAATCGTGTGCAGCTCGCCGCTTGCCAGCAGCTCGGCGATGCGCCGTGTGGCGTGGATCGCTGTGCTGCCCGTGCCCAGCCCCACCGCCATGCCGCTGCGCACAAACCGTTCCACCGCGGCATGGGCGGCCATCTGCTTTAACATCGTCTGGGTATCTAACGCTTGGTTCATCATGTTGACTCACTGGGGGCTGGGGAGTGGGGACAGAGGTCAGAAGTCAGAAGTCAGAAGTCAGAAGTCAGAAGTCACCGATCACCGATCACCGCCCGCCGCCGCATCCACCAGCCAGTGCAACTGTCCATTCACTGGCTGGATCATCTGCGCGGGCAGCACGTCGGGGTCGAAGGGGCCGTGCAGCACCCGTTGCAGCATTTCGGCTTTGCCAGCGCCTTCGACGAAAAAAGTCACGTGGCGCGCGGCGTTGATCAGCGGCGCGGTCATGGTCACCCGCCAGCTCTCCATCACCTCCACATACTGCGGGACGATCCAGCGTGCTTGCTCGCGCAGGCTGGCCGTGCCGGGAAAAAGCGACGCGGTGTGGCCGTTGTCGCCCAGGCCCAGGCAGATCAGATCGAAGGCTGGCAGGGCCACGCTGCGGAAAAGCCGCCGGATCTCCTGCTCATAGGCCAGCGCGGCCAGCGCGGGATCCGCTTCGCCGGCTATGCGATGCACGTTTTCCGGCGGCAGCGCCACGTGGTCCAGCAGCGCCTCCCGCGCCATCCTGTAGTTGCTGCGGCTGTCGTCCGGCGGCACGCAGCGCTCGTCGCAGAAGAAGAGGTGGACGCGCGGCCAGTCGATGCGGCGCGCGTAGCCAGCCTCAGCCAGCCGGGTGTAGATCGGCTGCGGCGTGCCGCCGCCAGCCAGGGCTACGGTCCAGCGGCCGCGCGCGGCCAGCGCCTCGGCCGCCTGCGCGGCCATGAACTCCGCCGCGCCGGCGATGAAGGCATCTTTGGTGGGGAAGATGGTGAGATTTTGCATGGTCTAAGCTTAACATCGCTTTTCCATTGTGGCAAGCCTGTCCACTTGGCGAAACTGCGCTGCTGCTGTATAACCGATCCATGCCTACCGGGCTCGACCGCACTCCGTTTTACCTGCATGCCTTGGCCGCGTCAAAGCGGCCGCAGGGCCAGCCGACGCGCGGCAAGACGGCCCGCAATCGGCTGCGACGCGTCGATACCTTTCTGGCACTGCACGATCCTGCCTTGCTGCGGCGGGACGATGGCCCCTTTGCCGGCGCGTTCTTCGTCGATCTGGGCTATGGCGCCGAGCCGTTCACCACCCTGGAGAGCGCCCAGCGCTTGCGGCGCATCCATCCTGCCTTGCCTGTGCTGGGAGTCGAGATCGATCCGGCGCGGGTGGCCGCAGCCCAGCCCTACGCCGATGAGCTGACCCATTTTCGTCTGGGGGGCTTCAACCTGCCGCTGCGCCCGCGGGCTGATGGGTCGCGGGAGGCGGCGCGCATCATCCGCGCCTTCAACGTGCTGCGCCAGTACGAGGAGCGCGAGGTGGCCGCCGCGTGGGAGGCCATGGGCAGCAGCCTGTTGCCGGGCGGACTGCTGATCGAGGGTACGTCGGAGCCGTTCGGGCGGGTGTGGGTGGCGAATCTGGTGCGGCGTAGCCCTCACCCCGATCCACTCCCCGGGGGAGAAGGCGCCGGGCTGCGCTGTGAGGGCCTGCTGTTCAGCACCAATTTCCGCCTGGGCTTCGATCCGGCGCAGTTCCAGCCGGTGCTGCCCAAGAATTTGATCCATCGCATGACGCCGGGGGAGCCGATCTATGCCCTGTTGGAGGCGTGGAAGCGGGCCGCGCGCGAGACCATGGGCGCGCGCGTCTGGGGGCCGCGCCAATGGTTCGTGGCCGCCGCGCATCGGCTGGCCGCGTTGGGCTATCCCGTGGCGTTGCGGCGCAAGCTGCTGGCCGGCGGCTTTTTGTTGGTGCGCCGCTTCTGAGCCAGCCAACCACCCGCGATGCTCGCATCCCTGGCGCGAAGAACGCCAAGGAAGGCGCTTTCCTTGGCGTCCTGGCGTGAGATCGGGCACGAATCGATCAAGCTACCGGATCACTTCCACCCCGCCCATATAGGGCGCCAGCACCTCCGGGACCCGTACGCTGCCGTCGGGTTGCTGGTACGTCTCCAGCACGGCGATCAGCACCCGCGGCAGGGCCAGGCCAGAGCCGTTGAGGGTAAAGACGAAGCGCGGCTTGGCGCCTTCCTCTGGGCGGTAGCGGATGTTGGCGCGGCGGGCCTGAAAATCGACGAAGAGCGAGCAGGAGCTGACCTCCAACCATTCGTTGCAGCCAGGCGCCCACAGCTCGATGTCATACTTGGCCGCGGCCGAGAAGGCCAGGTCGCCGGTACACATCTGCACCACGCGGTAGGGGAGCTCCAGCCGGCGGGCGATCTCTTCGGCGTTGTCCACCAGGCTGGCCAGCTCCGCCTCGCCCTGCTCTGGTTCCACGAACTTGACCATCTCCACCTTGTCGAACTGGTGGCCGCGCTTGATGCCGCGCACATCCTTGCCCGCCGACATCTTCTCGCGACGGAAGCAGGGGGTGTAGGCCACGTGGTAGATCGGCAGGCTGCCCGGCGGCAGGATCTCGTCGCGGTAGAGGTTGGTCACCGGCACCTCGGCCGTGGGGATCAGCCACAGATCATCCTCCGCGTCGCGGTAGAGGTTCTCGGCGAATTTGGGCAGGTTGCCGGTGCCGAACAGCGTCTGGGCGCGCACGATGTAGGGCGGATAGACCTCGCTGTAGCCATGCTCCTGGATATGCACATCCAGCATCCAGGCGATCAGCGCGCGCTGCAGGCGGGCGCCCAGCCCCTTGAGCAGGTAGAAGCGGCTGCCAGAGAGCTTGACGCCGCG
>JAJTXO010000425.1 GCA_021463315.1 Caldilineales bacterium
TGGGCAGCCGCAGCATGGTCTTGATCACATCCAGCGGCGGAATGGCGTAGTCGCCGACGCCCATGTTCACCACCATGACGGCCAGGGTCGCCAGCAGCGCCAGCAGCAGAATCGCCGGCGCTCGCCGATCCAGTCGAAAGGAGACCGGCGCAAAGGGGAGCCGGAAGACCCGCCAGGGCTGTCTCATCGCTTCACCCGCCAGCGCACCAGGTAGATGAAGATCGGCCCGCCGATCAGCGCGGTCATCACGCCCACCGGCAGCTCCATCGGCCGCACCACCAGCCGCGCGGCCAGATCGGAGAGGATCAGGAAGATCGCGCCGGCCAGCGCCGACCCGGGCAGGATCCAGCGGTAGTCAGCGCCGGCCACGAAGCGCACCACGTGGGGAATGACCAGCCCGATGAAGGCGATGGGGCCGGCCACAGCCACCGAGCCGCCGGCCAGCAGCAGCACCGCCAGCGCGGCCAGCGCCTTGATCCAGCCGGTGCGCTGGCCCAGCCCGCGGGCGACATCTTCGCCCAGCGAGATGGTGGTGATCTGCCGGCCCAGGCCGATGGCCAGCGCCAGTCCCATCACCAGGTAGGGCAACACCTGGAGCAGCAGGCTCAGATCGCGGCCGGCCAGCGATCCGGCCAGCCAGAAACGCACCTCATCCAGGGTGCGCTGGTTGAAGATCAGGATGCCGGTGGTCAACGAGCCCAGCAACGCGGCGATGGCCGCGCCGGCGATGGTCAGCTTGAAGGGGGTGGCGCCGCCGGGGCCCATGGAACCCAGGCCGTAGACGGCGAAGGCGGTGATGGCCGCGCCGGCCATGGCGAAGAGCGCATAGTGAGACAGGGAACTGATCTTCAGAAAGAAGACGGCCAGCACCACCCCCAACGCCGCGCCGGCGTTGATGCCCAGAATCCCCGGATCGGCCAGCGGGTTGCGAGTCAGCCCCTGCATGATGGCGCCGGCCACCCCCAACGACGCGCCGACCAGCGCGGCGAGGAGCACCCGCGGCACACGCAGGGTGCGGATGATCAGATGGCTGGTGGAGCTCGCGTCGAAGGCGGTCAGCGCAGCCCAGGCGTCGCGGGGCGTCACGTCGGCCGCGCCGAAGGCGATGCTGATCAGCATGGTCGCCAACAGAGCCGCCAACGCGATGCCAGCCAGCAGAGCCGGCCGCGCGCGCAGACGACGCGCCGACCAGAGCGGCTTCGAAGCCAGGGTGGTGTTCATACCGAAAGAGCGACCTTCGCAGCAGGCGTTATTGGCCGTTGCCGATCAACGCCGCTGCGAGCTGCGGCACCAGACCTTCCAAAAGGTACGGCAGGCTGAGAACGGTCACGAAGGATGTCGCGCCGCCCACGGGGTCGTTGTAGCTGTCGATGAACACCTCGTGGCCGCCGGTATGCACCGGGAGCTTTTGGTACACCGGCCCGCCCAGCTCGCCTGCGGCATCTTCAACGTCGCGCCAGATAATCACATCGACGTCCAACAGGTCGACGCGCTCCTGGCTCAGGTTGCCGCCGAAGGCCGCGCCAACGGCCTCGTCGATGGCCGGCGGGATGACAAAGCCCAGCGCCGACAGCAACTGGCCGCGAATGTCCTCGGAACCGTAGACCCAAATACCTTGATAGGGAGTGGCAGCGACGGCCGTGGCGCCGACAAAGTCCGGGTGGTCCTGCTGGACCTGGGTGAACAGGGCTTCAACCTCAGCCACCAGCTCATCGGCCCGCTCGGCCTGGCCGACAACCTGGCCCAGGATGCGCGTTTGCTCCTGCCAGGGAATGCCCCAATCGATATAGCCGTCTGGCTGCGCCACGGTGGGGGCAATCTGCGAGAGCAGCTCATAGTCTTCCTCGGTCAACCCGGCGAACAGGGCCACAATGACGTCCGGCTGCAGGCTGGCGATCTTCTCGAAATTGATGGTCGAGCCGTCGCCGACCAGCTCCGGCAGGGCGCCGTTGAGCTTGTCCTGCGCCCACGGCCAGATCGCGCCGGGATACTCGCCGAACCACTCGGTGGCGCCGACGGGAACCACGCCCAGCGCCAACAGCGCGTCCTGGTCGGTCAGCCCCACCGCAACGATGCGCTCCGGCAGCTCGGGGATCTCGGTGTTGCCGAACTTGTGCTCGATGGTCACAGGAAAGGCCGCGGCCGCGTCTGGCCCGGAACCAGCCTCGCTCCCACCGATCAACGCCTTCTCGATGTCATCCAGCACGGTCAACGCTGCCAATGGGCCGCCGATGCTGGTCCAGACGGTGCCATCCACAGCGGCGACGTGGTTCTGCTGCACCGCTTGCAGTTGCAGGAACAGCGGATTCTTCTGAGCGGCCTCCAGCGCGGCGGCGCCGTCGGGGTTGAGAACGCCGATGAAAAGCCAGTCGGCGTCGATGACATCCAGCTTCTCCAGGCTGATGACCTCGGAGTGCGCGCCGTGGCCGCCGCCGATATCGACGTGCGCGGCCGGCCGCGTCAGCCCCACATCGGCCAGAATCAGGCTGGAGAAGGTGGTGGGGATCATCACCACCGGACCATCGGGCATCCAGCGGGTCACGCTGGCCTCGCTGACGCTATCGGCCGGCAACAGCGCCTTGATGGCCGCGGTCCGCTGGCTGTAGTCGGCCAGGAACGCCTCGGCCTCGGCCTCGCGGTTCAGCACCGCGCCGATCTGGGTGAAGGCTGTTTTCCAATCCTGGCCGGCTGACCAGGTGACGAAGACCGGCGCGATCTGCTGCAAGTCCTCCATCAGCTCCTCGATGGCGGGGATCGGATTGCCGACGATGATCAGGTCGGGGTTCAACGCCACGATCTTCTCCAGCGACGGCTCGGCCAGGCTGCCCACCGATTCGATGCCGGCGCTCCTGTCGGCCAGATAGGCGGGCAGGTCGAGCTGGCCGCGTCCGTTGACGGAGCCGACGGGAGCCACGCCCAACGCCAGCGCGCTGTCCAGATCCAGCTCGGTCAGGGTGACGATGCGGGCAGGGTTGGCAGGGACCTCGACCGAGCGGCCGGCGGAGTCGGTGAGCAGCCGCGTGGCCGGGGCCGCATCGGCGGCCGCGGCGGGCGCTGCTGTGGCGGTGTCGGCCACTGGCGCCGTGGCGACGGGGGGAGCGACCTGGCAGCCTGCTGCCAGCAGTGCGACCAGGATGATGGCAACCAAGGCCATGCGATGCGACATATAAGGAAACTCCTTGTTCTTTTCAGATATTGCCTCTGATCAGGCATCGCTGAACGGCGCGACAACCAAGCTGTCATTTTCCTGATCCCGGCTCCGTGTAGTATAATCGAAGGACGCTGAATAATCTAGATAGTTATAAAAAAATTAGTATCAATTGCCTTCAGCCTCATTTTCAACCTGCTTGAAGACTCCGCCGCGCTTCGCGGCGGAACAGAACCCCCTCTGAAGGAGACACGACCCCTATGAACATGGACGATCTCGCGGACGCCTTGAACCAATCCAAGCCCGCACCGAAACCTAAGACTGAGCGAGCAACCGGCGGCCAACCTGATCTGGGCAGCCTGCTGGGGATGCTGGGCGGCGGCGGCCAGCAGGGCGGCGGCCAACCTGACCTGGGCAGCCTGCTGGGTATGCTGGGCGGCGGCGGCCAGCAGGGCGGCGGTCAACCCGACCTGGGCAGCCTGCTGGGGATGCTGGGCGGCGGCGGCCAGCAGGGCGGCGGCATGGGCGGGCCCTTCGATGCCCTGGCCGGTCCCCTGGCTGAGAAGCTGGGTCTCCCGCCGCAGATCGCCAGCGCGGTGCTGATGTTCCTGGCCAACGCGTTGCTGGCCGGCAAGGCCGGAAGCCGCTCGGGCGCGGCCAACAACGATGACTTAGGCGATCTCTTGGGAATGCTCAACAGCGGCCGGATGAATAACCAGGCGCTGCAAAGCAATCAATTGGTGCAGGGTCTCAGCAAGGAAACGGGGCTGGACCAGGAAACGGCCGCCCGCAGCATCGGCGCAGTGGTCGATATGCTGGGCGGGCAGCAGGGGATAGAGAGTTTGCTGGGGAAGTGAGGAAGGGGAGAAGGAAGGAAGTAGGCGAGGAAGGAAGTAGACAAGGAAGGAAGTAGACAAGGCAAGGAAGTAGACAAGGAAGGAAGTAGACAAGGAAGGAAGTAGGCGAGGAAGGAAGTAGACAAGGAAGTAGACGAGGAAGGAAGTAGGCGAGCAGTTCCAAGTGGGTGCATTCAAAGTCGGTTGAGGCCCTTCCGGCTCGTGGGACGATTGCCAAATCGTCCGCCTCACAGCCAGGGGAACGGACGATTTGGCAATCGTCCTACGCAGGGGGTCAACCCGTTTTGAACACACCCATTCGTATCATCTCAATAGAGGGGGAAGACTTCCGAAGTCTTATGGACTGTGAGCTCGTTTTGAACAAACCTGCGCAGACTTCGGAAGTCTCGACCCCGG
>JAJTXO010000426.1 GCA_021463315.1 Caldilineales bacterium
CCGCGCTGGGGGTGACGCCCCGGTTGGTCTCTGTGCCCAGCGCACTGATCGACGCCTACGATCCGCTGCACGGCGCAGGTCTGTTGGGCGACAAGAGCCACAGCATGATCTTCGACAACAGCAAGATCAAGCGGCTGGCGCCCGGCTTCACCTGCACCATCCCCTTCGCCTGGGGCGCCCGCGAGATCGTCGCCTGGCACGAGGCCGACCCGGCGCGCCAGGTGGTCGATCCCTACGTGGATACCTTGATCGAGCGCGTGCTGGCAGCCTACGCCCGCTGTTGGCCCGGCTAAAGAACCGACCCGAAAACAGCCGCTCATCCCCGTTCAGGTCGATCTTTGCGCACGCCTGCGGCAGCCCCGGACGTAGCCTGAAGGGCTGCAACGACTAGAGGGTGGGCCGACCGCGCCCGCAGAGTTTTCATTCACGGTAGTGCGCCCAGTGCATGGATGGCTGACCCGAAAATAGTCGCTCGGTCCACCCTCCGCTCTTTGCGTTCTCTGTGCTCTTTGCGGTTCCTTTCTCTGCGCCCTCTCCGCTCTTTGCGCTCTCTGTGCTCTTTGCGGTTCCTTTCTCTGCGCCCTTTTACGCTTTGGCGCCCGGCACTCTTCGCGATCAAATGCCGGGCGCCGAATCCGTCCTACAACGCGCTAAAGCGCCTGCAGCGCCTTCTCCACGCTATCCGTGGGGCTGATCTTGATCTGCACATCGGCCAGATGCCCCGCTTCGTCCACCACGAAGTGGCTGCGCACGATCCCCATGTACTTCTTGCCATACATCGACTTCTCCTGCCAGACGCCGTAGGCCTCGGCCACGGCGTGGTCTGCATCCACCAGCAGGGTGAAAGGCAGGTCATACTTGGACTTGAACTTGCGGTGGGAGTGCTCGTCGTCCGGGCTGATGCCCAGCACCACCGCGTTCTTCTCCTCGATGGTCGGGTAGGCGTCGCGGAAACCGCAGGCCTGCGTGGTGCAGCCGCTGGTGTCATCCTTGGGGTAGAAATAGACCACCACGCGCCGGCCGCGCAGATCCGACAGCCGCACGCTCTGGCCGCTGTCGCTGGTCAGGGAGAAATCAGGGGCGAGATCGCCGATTTGAAGCAATTGGGTCATGGTTGAATGCCTTTCTGGCTTGATTTGAACTGAGACGAGAGAAGCGCCGGGCAGAGTCGGGCGAGACGCCCTCAGGATCGTTATTCAGCCACGTCTCACGGCGCCGCGCCGGGCAGAGTCGGGCGAGACGCCCTCAGGATCGTTTTTCAGCCACGTCTCACGGCGCCGCGCTGGGCAGAGTCGGGCGAGACGCCCTCAGGATCGTTTTTCAGCCACGTCTCACGGCGCTGCGCTGGCCGCGGGCCGGCACAGATCCTCCGGGGTGAACGATGGGTTGGCAAAGCCATAGTCCGCCAGCCGCCGCCAGCTATCTGGCCGGCGCTGGGCAAAGGCCGTGGCCACCGCGCAGGCCGCCGCCTCATCGCGCGTCGTGTGATAGGCCGTCCACCACAGCCGCGCCAGCTCGGCCAGCGAGTCGTCCGGATAGCGCTCGACCAGCTCCTCCACCACCGCGTCGGCCGCGTTGCGCTCGCCGGTCAGGCTGTAGGCCAGGGCCAGGCGGTAGAGGGCATAGGCCCGCAGCTCCTCCACTTCGTTGGGGCGAATCCAGCAAGCCACCAGCCGTGGATCGTCCGCAGCCGCGCGATATGCGGCTATGGCGGCCGCGTAGCTGTCCTGGGCGCCAGCCCGCATGGCGGCATCCGCGTCCAGCAGATGATGATAGAGGCAGAAGGAAGGCGCATGGCTCTCCTGCACCAGCACATAGGGGCCGCCGCCCAGCGAGGCCCATTGCTGGGTCACCGCGCGCTGCGGGCCAGCCGCCACCGTGCCGATCACGCCCCCTTGCAGCACCAGCTCTTGGCCGCTGCCCTGGGGCATGACATCCTCCAGGCTGACCGCGGCCGAGGCCAGGGTGGTGTTGCCATTGACCCAGGAGCGGAACGCGCCATCCACATAGGAGCTCACATGAACGGTCGTAAAGCAGGCGGCCGCGCTGCAGGTGGTGTCGCTCCAGACGATATCGGGCTGGCCATCCTGGTTGACATCTCCCTGCGCCAGCAAGTTCACATCAGCCGCCAGCCCCGACTGATGCAACACGTCCCAGCCCAGCGGGCCCGCGCCCAGCACGGCCAGCAGGCCCAGCGGGCCGCCGTCGTCCGCCTGTGGTTTGACCAAGGCTAAAACGATCTCCGGCTCCTCGTTGCCCAGCAGAGTGGCCGGTGCCACCGCGCCGCGATCGTTGGCCAGCACGCCGCAGCGGGTCAGATAGCTGCGCAGGATCTCCACCGAGCCGCCCCATTCGGTCAGCACCTGCGCTGCGGTGTGCGCGGTCGTAGGCAGATCCTCTGAACAGGAGAAGCGCTCGATCATGGCGGGGACAATCGGAACCAGGACGCGATCGCCGGGGCGCAGCACCTGGCCGGCGCGCACCAGGCTGGGGTTGGCCGCCTGCAGGGCAGCCACGCTGACGCCGTAGCGGCCGGCCAGCACGGCCCAGGAATCGCCCCGCCGCACCGTCATCGGAAAGGCCTCGGGGCTGGCTGGTTCAGTCTCGACCGCAGCGGCCCCTTCTGGCAGGCAGAGCGACTGGCCGACGATCAGCCAGCCCTGGGGATGGTTGGCCGCGGCCGGGTTAGCCTCTTTCAGCGCGCTGACGGCGAGCCCGGTGGTTTGAGCCAGCTTGAACCACGAATCGCCCTGCTGGACGCGATACCAGCGGCCATCGCAGGTAGCTTGGGCCCTGGCCAGCCCCGCCGGCGTGCCCGCGTGCAGCAGCAGCGTCAGAATCAGCAGCCCAGGCCAGGCCAGTAATGCTTTGCGTCGCAGCATAGCGCTCACCCCACCAGGCTGGCCGCAGCCAGCAACGCCGGAGCAGCGCTGCCGCCCCCCGGCCCCAGTTGCCCCAGCAGCGTCCAATAGAGGGCCAACAGCGTCACCAATACGCCAATCACCAGGCAGAGAACCAGCACACAGCCCAGCCCTGCGGCCACGCTGATCAACATCTTGTTCTCCTGTTTGGCTGCCGTGGAATGGTCAATGGGCTGCTGCATCGTAGTCGGCCGCCTCCAGCGGCGCATCGGCGCTTGGGCGCTCCAGTTGAGGAGAGGCAGCGAGGCTGGCCACCTTGGGCAGCACTCGCCGATCGATGAAGGCCTCGATGCGATCTTGGTAGCGCATGGCCACCAACGCTGAGCCCATCAGCAGGATAGCTCCGCCGATGACCCAGGGCGAGCGCCAGTCCACCAACCCGGCGCCGACCGCCGCCGTCACCATGACCGACGGGGTGCGCAGCGCCAGCGCGATGACGATGATCTTCCAGAAGGCGATAGTGGTCAGCCCGGCGATGTAATAGGGCACGTCGCCGAACGGCCCCAGCATCAGCAAGAACCAGATGGGCAGCGAGTCGAGATGCGCCACCTCTTCCCAGCGCTGCAAACGCTGTCCGCCCACCATGCGCACTACCAGCGGGCGGCCAAAGGCGCGGGCCAACGCCATAGCGATCAGCCCACCCAGCGCCATGCCGGCTGCGCCGTAGATCGCACCCACGGGAAAGCCGTACAGAAAGCCGGATGCAATGGACATGGCGTAGCCAGGCACGAAGGCCACGATCACCTGAAGCGCGTTGAGCGCAATCAGGCCCAGCGGCCCCCACGGCCCGATCCGGTCTAGCCAGCTCTGGATCTGCTGTTCGTTGCCGAGGAAATCGATCAGCGGCGGGGCAACACGCACGGCCAGCACCGCCGCGATCACCAACACAACGATCAGCAGCGCCATTTTGATCCACGGTTTCATGCCACCATTATACGCCACAACAGCGCTGCGCTACAACCCAGCCGCAATCTCCGCCGTCCCCTCCTCGGCCGCGGGCGGCGCTGCGGCTTCCGGCCGCGGCGCAACCCGCGCCGCGCGCGCCATGCGCAGGCCGCGCGCCAGCAGCGCCAGCAGGCCAAACACCGCCAGCCCGGCCGCAAAGGCCAGGCCGAACAGCCCGGCCACGCCGATCAATTGGGCCTGGATCTGTCCCGGCCAGTCGGGCTGCATCTCCGCGGCCGCCAGCAGCCCGGTCACTCCCTGGCCGGGCACGCCCAGAAACTGCACCTGGCCCACATCGTTCCAGCCCGCGCCGGCCAGTCCGTCGGCGAAAAAGCCGATGGCCAGCAGGCCCAGCAGGCTGGCGGCCAGATGCACCGGTGTCAGTCCGGTGTCGTCGTCGATGCGCAGCACCTCGCGCATCAGGTAGGTCAGCAGCGGTGTTGCCAGGCCCGCGGCCAGGCCCAGCGCGGCCGCAGCCCAGGGCGGTATGAAGGGGCCGGTC
>JAJTXO010000427.1 GCA_021463315.1 Caldilineales bacterium
AGGGGGAAGACTTCCGAAGTCTTATGGACTGTGAGCTCGTTTTGAACAAACCTGCGCAGACTTCGGAAGTCTCGACCCCGGTTTTTTGAGATGATACTGGTTTTCTATCGCATGCCGTATGCGCGATCATGCGGTCCAACTGTCAAAAAGACAACGGCATTGTCTGGGAGATCTTCACAGAAGCAATACAGACACTCCGGAACGCGCCGACATTCCTCGCAAACCACGAAGATGATACGGAAACTTCGTCCCACCGGTGCGCTGCGACGTAGACGCCCCCGTACTCACTCATTCCAGACCTCGGAGTGGGAATATAGCTTCGTTGTGCCCTTTCTGTGACGATCAAGGATCTCAACCATGTCTTCCCGAAGCGGCGAATCTGGCTTCAGATAGAAGACATCTGGTCTCTTGACCGCAACTTGGGCGAGCTCTTCCCGCACGACACGACGAATGAGTGGCTCCAGCAGACTGGCAAGTTCCTGGTAGCTTGGGGCTTCGGTTTGTGAAGATCGGACTGTCATACGACTTCTCTCCTGGCTGGGCAAACAGCGCATCTTGCAATCGTTCTATGGCAACGCCAGCATTCTATCATCGCGCCCAGAGGATGTCAACACACCGTGCGCGTGCTCACCCCAACTGACATCCTCCACGCTGAGCTGAGCGCGCTTCGTCCAGCTTCTCGGTGTATGGCCCAACGTGACAAACTGCGCGTCTGAGAGTATCATCAGCGCGGCCAGGCGTCGCATCTGTCGGGCGCAGGCCAAAGCCAAGCCCAGGAGCCATTGTTCCCTTGTTCAAATTGCGCGCCAAAACCAAACGCAACGGCCTCTCCGTGGTCGAGGCTGACGGCTATCGCCACGGCAACACCCATCTGATCGACCTGCGCGCCGTCAGCAAGTCCTACGCCACTGCGGCCGGCGACTTTGTCGCGCTGCGGCAGATCGACCTGCTGGTGGACCGCGGCGAGTTCGTGGCGGTGGTGGGCAAGTCGGGCAGCGGCAAGTCCACCCTGATCAACGTGATCACCGGCATCGACCGGCCCAGCTCAGGCCAGGTGCTGATCGGCGACACGGCGGTGCAGACCCTCAGCGAGGGGCAGATGGCGGTCTGGCGCGGCCGACACGTGGGGGTGATCTTCCAGTTCTTCCAGTTGCTGCCCACGCTGACCATCCTCGAGAACGTCATGCTGCCCATGGACTTTTGCAACACCTATCCCGGCCGCGAGCGAGCCGGACGGGCCATGGCGCTGCTGGAGGAAGTCGAGCTGACCGGGCACGCCCACAAGCTGCCCTCGGCTACCTCCGGCGGCCAGCAGCAGCGCGCGGCCATCGCCCGCGCCCTGGCCAACGATCCTGCTATCATCGTGGCCGACGAACCCACCGGCAACCTGGACAGCAAGACGGCCGACGCGGTGTTCCAGCTTTTCCAGCGGCTGGCGGCGGAGGGCAAGACGATTCTGATGGTCACCCACGACGACGAGCTGGCCCACCGCGCCGGCCGGACGGTGACCATTGCGGATGGGTTGATTGTGGGGGACACGCGCAGGGAAACGGAGGAATGGTTAATGGTGAATGGTTAATGGGTAATGGGTAACCAGTGTGCGCGCACGCGCTTCCGGCCATTACCCATTAACCATTACCCATTCACCATTAACCATTCAAAAAGCCCCATGATACAACCGCACTTACCCCCGCGCTGGGCCAAGGTGCTGCGCGATCTGGCCAGCCACAAGGCGCGCTCGCTGTTGGTGGTGCTCTCCATCGCCGTGGGCGTCTTTGCTATCGGCGCCATCGCGGGCACGCAGCACATCCTCGACACCCAGTTCAACGGCGCCTATCTGGCCAGCCAGCCCGCCCACGCCACCCTCAGCGTCAGCCCTTTCGACGATGAGCTGCTGGTCGCGGCCAGCCGGACGGACGGCGTGCAGGCGGTTTCAGCCAGCTTCACCACCGCGCTGGAGGTGCAGAATCCTGTCAGCGGACGCTGGCAGGAGCTGGCGGTGCTGGCCCGGCCAGCCTGGCATGACCTGCCGGTCAACCGCATCACGCCGGAAGCGGGCGCCTGGCCGCCGCCGCTGAACAGCATCGTGCTGGAGCGCAGCTCGCTCGCCCTGCTGAACGCCCAGATCGGCGACCAGGTGCAGGTGGACCTGGGCGATGGCCGCCTGCGCGAGCTGACCATCGCCGGCACGGTGCATGATATCAACCTGCCGCCGGCCCGCTTCGTCGACCGGCTCTTTGGCTACGCCAGCTTCGAGACCCTCAACCGCTGGGGCTACCAGCGCCACTTCGACAAGCTGATGCTCACCGTGGCCGACCAGGCCCACGACAAGGCGCACATCGAGGCCGTGGCCCAACAGGTCGCGGACAAAATCGAGAAAGGGGGCGGCCAGGTCTACGCCACCTCCGTGCCCGAGCCTGGGCAGACGCCGGTGCAGGATATCCTGGACGCGCTGTTCGTCATTCTGGGCGTGCTGGGGGTGCTCAGCCTGCTGCTCAGCAGCTTCCTGGTGGTCAACACCGTCAACGCCACCCTGGCCCAGCAGACCCGCCAGGTGGGGGTGATGAAGGCCATCGGCGCCCGCGCCAGCCAGATCATGAGCCTCTACTTCGCCATGGCGCTGGTCTATGGCCTGCTGGCGCTGCTGATCGGCCTGCCGCTGGGACTGCTGGGCGCGGTGGGTCTGGGCCGCTTTGCCTCGACCTTCCTCAACTTCGACGTCCTCGGCCCCGGCTTTGCGCCCCAGGTGCTGGCCCTGCAGATCGCCGTCGCGCTGCTGATGCCGCTGCTGGCCTCGGCCTATCCCATCGCCAGCGGCGCGCGCATCACCGTGCGCGAGGCCATGGCCAGCTACGGGCTGGGCAAAGGACGCTTCGGCCGCGGGCCGCTCGATCACCTGCTGGTGGCGGTGCAGCGCTGGCTCCCCTTCGTGCGCCGGCCGCTGCTGCTCTCGCTGCGCAACACCTTCCGCCGCAAAGGCCGGCTGGCGCTGACCATGGCGACCCTGACCCTGGGCGGAGCGATCTTCGTCGGCGTCTTCTCGGTGCGCTCCAGCCTCTACCACACCCTGACCCTGGCCAATCGTTATGACAACTACGATGTGGCCGTGGAGTTCAGCCGCCCCTATCGCGATCAACAGATCCGGGCCGAGACGCTGAGTTCGGCGGGGGTCACCGCGGTCGAGACCTGGGGCAGCGGCAGCGCGGTGCGGCTGCGCCCCGACGGCGCCGAAAGCGCATCCATCCGCGTGCGCGCCCCTCAGGCCGACACCCGCATGATCCAGCCCAGGCTGCTGGCCGGCCGTTGGCTCACAGCCGACGACCAGAGCGCGGCGGTGCTGAACAGCAACGTGCTGAGCGACGAGCCCGATCTGGAGGTGGGCGACACGATCCGGCTGCGGCTGAGCGGCAAGGAGAGCGACTGGACCGTGGTGGGCATCGTGCAAAGCATCCTGGCCCAGCCGACGATTTATGTCAATTATCCCTATTTCGCCCAGCAGACCGGCACCTCGGGACGGGCCAGCTTTGCGCGCGTGGCGACGGAGCAACATGGCCCCGAGGCGCAGGCAGCCGCGGCCGACCGCTTGCAGGCCGATCTGGAGCAGGCCGGCTTTCAGGTGGGCAAAGTCGAGACCAAGTTCCAGCGCCAGGAAGCGGTGCGTTTGCAGTTCAACATCCTGATCACCTTTCTGCTGATCATGGCGCTGCTGATCGCGGCAGTCGGCGGCATGGGGCTGATGGGCGCCATGAGCATCAACGTGCTGGAACGCACCCGCGAGATCGGCGTCATGCGCGCCATCGGCGCGTCCACCGGCGCGATCATGCAGATCGTGCTGGTGGAAGGCATCCTGATCGGGTTGATCAGTTGGTCGCAGGGGGTGTTGCTGGCCTGGCCCATCGGCCGGCTGATGAGCGATCAGATCGGCCTGGCCTTCGTGGACGCCCCGCTGGAGTTTCGCTATTCGGTCGACGGCGCGCTGCTCTGGCTGCTGGCCGCCCTTCTGATCTCGGCTCTTGCCAGCTTCTTGCCAGCGCGCAGCGCCTCGCGCCTGACCGTGCGCGAGGTGCTGGCCTACGAGTAGGCAAACGACACAAGAAAAACCACCCTGCCGGCAAACGTCGCCCGCTCGGGCCGGTCTCCGACCGAGCCCGCCCTCCGACTTGCTGGGGCCGGTCGCCCGCTCGGGCCGGTCGCCGACCGAGCCCGCCCACGAGCCATTCGCCGACAGTTCCCATTCTCGCGGAGCAAATCTGATGCAGCACCGATCGTCGTTCGTTCTCTCCTCTCTCCTCCTTCTGCTGGCCCTGGCTGCCTGCAGCAACCAATCCGCGGCCACCAGCGCTGCGCCGACCGCCCCGGCGA
>JAJTXO010000428.1 GCA_021463315.1 Caldilineales bacterium
CCTGTGGTAGCTTACGAGACTATGACTGAAAGCGCTCTCCCCTCCACCCCTCCGCGCCGACGGCCCTGGAAGCTGATCCTGGCTCTGGTCATCGTCGCGCTGCTGATCGCCGTGGCGCTGTTGGCGCTGCGCGCGGTGCGCGCGGCCAACGCGGCCCGCGCGGCGCTGACCGAGCTGCGCGCGCTGCAGGCCATGGATCTGGCCACGCTGACCACGCTGGATCCCGCGGCGCTGGCCGACATGCAGGGCCGTTTCGCCCGACTGGAGGCCCATTTCGCGACCATCGACCGCGAGGCTGGCCCATTTCTGCCCCTGGCCAAGCCCATCGGCCGGCTGGTTGGCTACGAGGCCGAGGCTGCGGCCGCGCCCGCGCTGCTGCAACTGGCGCAAAGCGCCGCGACCGCGGGACGGGCCAGCATGGACGGCGCGCTGCCGCTGGCCGCGGCCGTCAAGGACCCGGCCGCTGAGGGCAGCGCCCTGGCCCGGCTGACGGCCGCGCTGCAAGAGACCCAGCCCAGTTGGCAGGAGGCAGAGCGCGCGCTGGCCCAGATGGCAGCCAGCCGCAGCCAGGTGGACCTGGCCCAGCTCGATCCGCGCATCGCCGGCCCGCTGGAGCAGTTGGATCGCTATCTGCCGCTGTTGCAGACCGGCTCAACCCTGGCCCGTCTGGCCCCGGCGCTGCTGGGCGCCGACGGCGCCCGCACCTATCTGCTGTTGGCGCAGAACAGCGACGAGCTGCGCCCCACCGGCGGCTTCATCAGCGGCGCGGGGCTGGTGCAGATCGATCAAGGGGAGCTGGGAGAGCTGGACTTCGTCGATAGCTATGCGATCTACAACCCGGACATCGATCACCCGCTGGCGCCGCCCGACCTGGAGCGGACGATGGGCAGCCAGATGCTGCTCTTCCGCGACGCCAACTGGTCGGCCAACTACCCCACGTCGGCCCAGGTAGCGCAAGCGCTCTTCCAACTGGACACCGGCGCCGCGACTGACGGGGTGATCGCGTTCGATCTGGAGGCCACGCAGCGCATTGTCGCCGCGCTGGAGCCGCTGGAGCTGCCGGGCTATCCAGAGCCGCTGACCGCCGGCAACGTGCTGACCGCCATGCGCCAGATCTGGGCCGATCCGCTGGCCACAGAGAACACCGTGGCCGAGGCGGGCAAGTCCGACTGGTGGCTCTATCGCAAGGATTTCATGGGCGATCTGGCCGGCGCGGCCCGCGCCCGGCTGGAATCGGGCCAGGTGGAGCTGGGCCGGCTGGCGCAGGCCGTGTACACCAGCCTGCAGGAGAAGCATGTGCTGGTGACGGTCAACGATGCAGCCACAGCCAAGCTGCTGGCCGAGGCCGGCTGGAGCGGCGCGCTGCAACCAGGCGCGGGCGACTATCTGATGGTGGTGGACAGCAACGTCGGCTGGAACAAGGTCAACAGCGTCGTGCAGCGCACCACCAACTACACGGTGACGCCACAGCCCGACGGCAGTCTGCTGGCCGAGCTGGAGCTGGTCTATCGCCACCAGGGGGAGGCCAGCGACGAGCCGTGTGAGCATGTGGCGCGCTACGGCGACTCGTATGAAGCGATGATCCGGCGCTGCTATTTCAACTATATCCGCGTGCTGGTTCCGGCCGGCGCGCAGTTGCTCAGCGCCGAGGGCTTCGAGCCGGCCGAGGTAGCCAGCCAGGCCGGCGAGGCGGGCACGACACAGCTCGCCGGCAGCTTGATCGTGCCGGCTGGCGCCACGGCCCGCGTGCGGCTGCGCTATCACCTGCCCGCGGGCCTGCTGGATGGCGACACCTACCGCCTGTTGGTGCAGAAGCAGCCGGGCACCCCGGCCTGGCCGGTCAAGGTGATGTTGGTCGCGCCGCCGGGCGAGCTCTGGCGGCCGGTGACGCCAGGCGGCCAGCAGACTGAGCAGGGCGTCCAACTTTTTTTCGAGCTTAACCGCGACACCACGGTGGTCATGCAACGCCAGGTGGAAAGCGCTGAACGATGAAGGATGAACGATGAGGAATGAAACCCTGGACACGGGCGCGCCAGGAGCAAGCTCCATAGCCAGACGGCTCCTGGGGGCCGCGCTGTTGGCGATGGCGCTGTTGGCTGGCCTGGCTCTGGCTGTGCGTCCGGTCGCGGCCGTCGAAACGCATCTGCAACAGTCCGATGAGCAACCAGGCAAGCCGATCGTCATCCGCTGGTCCACCGAGACCGAGGTCAACACGGCTGGCTTCAACGTCTACCGTTCGCTGGCCGAAGATGGGCCCTGGGAGAAGATCAACCCCCGGCTGATCCCTGGCTCGCCCGACCCGCTGCGCGGCGGCAGCTACGTTTTCACCGACACCCACGTCATCGCGGGCGTCCCCTACTGGTACGAGCTGGAGGAGATCGAGCTGAGCGGTCAGGCCACCCGCCTGGAGCGCACCACGGCCACGGCCCAGCGCGCGGGGCTGCTGCCGGCCATGCCCTGCGCCAGCGGGCTGGGCCTGCTGGTCTTCGCCGCGGGCATGGTGCTGACCGGTCGCCGCAGATCGCTGCGCTGGCCTGCTTGAGACGTTATCTGCCATGAATCTGCCTGAACTGCTGCTGATCAGTCCTCCTGACTACCAAACGCGCGAGTTCCGCGGCGCCCAGCCGCTGGGCATCGCCTATCTGGCCGGCGCGCTGCGCGCGGTCGGCATCTCCGCGGAGCTGCTGGACGCCAACCTGGGGGATGCGCTGCCCTTCGAGCTATTGGTGCAAGAGGTGCGCAGCTTCGTGGCTGGCGTTCGCCAGCGCGACGGCGCGCCGGTGGTCGGTATCTCCACGGTGTCGCAGGTTATCGACACCGTGGCGGCGCTGGCCGAACGCATCAAGGCTGCCGATCCAGGGGTGCTGGTGGTGGTCGGCGGCTATCATCCCACCTTTGCCGACTACGAGATTCTGGCGGATTTTCCGGCCATCGACCTGTGCGTGCGCGGCGAGGGGGAGCTGACCATCGTGGAGCTGATGCAGCACTGGCAGCAGGTCAACGCGTCCTCCTCCTCCCCCGATCATCTGGCTGCCATCGACTGGGGCCACATCCTGGGCGTCACCTGGCGGCGAGGCGGGGAGATCGTCGCCAACCCCAGCCGGCCCAACAACACGGCGCTGGATGCGCTCCCCTTCCCCGCGCGCGACCTGCTGCCGCCGCTGCAAGCCTACGCGCCCTATGCGGACACGGTCGCGGGCAAGGTGCGGCTGAAGGCCTCGATGATCTCCAGCCGCGGCTGCCCCTTCCACTGCAACTTCTGTTCGATCATCGCCTTCTACGGCGACGCGGGGGGCAAGCCGTGGCGCGGCCGCAGCGTGGCCAATGTGGTGGCCGAAATGATCGATCTGGCCGAACGCGACGGCGCCAGCCATTTCGAGTTTCAGGACGACAACTTCTTCGTGCAGCCTGAGCGCGCGCTGGCCATCGTTCAGCGCTATGCCGAGACAGGGCGGGATTTCTCCTTTGCCTTCCTGACCCGCCCCGACCAGGTGGTCAAAGGGGAGCGCTATTTTCCCGCGCTGCGCCAGGCTGGCCTGCGCTACGTCAGCGTGGGCATCGAAAGCGGCAGCGATGCGTCGCTGAAGCGCATGATCAAGCAGACCGGGGTGGAAATCAACCGGCGGGCGCTGGATATCCTGCACAACAACGACGTCGCGGCCCAGGTGGAATTCATCATGTTCGAGCCGGGCAGCCTGCTGGAGGATCTGCAGGCTAACCTGCGCTTCATCGAACAGCAAGGCCTGTTTGGCTATTTCCCGCCGCTGATCTTCGGCCGGCTGTTGCTGATGCCCGGCACCCCTGCGCGCGCCCAGATCGAGCAAGAGCGCGGCGTCAGCGGCAGCATCCATCAGCTCCTGCCCTACGATTTCACCGATCCCGCGGTCACTCAGGTTTTCCAACTGATGGGTGAGTTCCAGCGCCGGCTGGGCAATCCCTGGTACGCGTTGGCGTTCAAGCTGCTCGATGGCCTGCCGGCGCTGGAGATCCAATCGCGCCAAGAGCAGGGCACAGACGACGACGCCAGGCTCCGGCCGCGCCAGTTGGCGCAGCTCAAGCTGGAGTTCTTCGCCCTGACCCGCATCCCCTATCAACTCATGCGCGCGGGAGTGCTGGGCGCGGCGCAGGGGCAGACGCTGGCCGATCAGGCCGATCTGCTGGCCAGCGCAGAAACGGAGCTGGCCGAGGTCAGCCGTCGCGTTCAGCAGCTTCTCCCCTGAGCCCCACCCTGAAAATCGCCGCACATCCACGCTCGGGCCGGTCTCCGACCGAGCCCACAGGGTTTTCATCCCGCTCGGGCCGGTCTCCGACCGAGCCCACAGGGTTTTCATCCCGCTCGGGCCGGTCT
>JAJTXO010000429.1 GCA_021463315.1 Caldilineales bacterium
GTATCATCTCAAAAAACCGGGGTCGAGACTTCCGAAGTCTGCGCAGGTTTGTTCAAAACCGGCTCACAGTCCATAAGACTTCGGAAGTCTTCCCCCTCTAAAGTTGGTTGAGGCCGCTCCGGCTCGTAGGACGATTGCCAAATCGTCCGTTCACCTGGCCGTGAGACGGACGATTTGGCAATCGTCCAACGCAGGCTCGACCCGCTTTGAATGCACCCAAATGGCCAGCGATGAAGCCAGCGCGCTTCAAGTCGCCGCCAGTTCCCCGGAGAGATTATGCCCATTGCGCGTTTGCCGGAGACAGGTTCCGATCCCACGTCCGAGGCGCCAGACAACCAGAAGCTGAAGCTGTCTGCGCTGCTGGCCGAGACCGATTTCCGCCACATGCTCAGTCTCCTTCCGGTTGGCATTTGCTACGTCGATCCCGACCGCGTGGAGATCGTGCTGGCCAACGAGAGCGCCGCCAGCATCCTTGCGCTGCCCAGCGCACAGGATCTGGTTGGCCAGTCGGTCTTTCGCTTTGTGCCGCCCGACCGCCGCGGCCAGGTGGAGGTCTACCTGCGCGCCGTGGCAGAGCAGACGCCGCCGTCGCGATTCTTTCCGGAGCCGCTGAGGTCAGCCTCTGGCCAGCCTATCGAGCTGGAGATCGCCGTCGCTCTGTTGCATCTGGGGGGGCATTCGGTGATTCAGTTTGTTTTCCAGGAGATCACCGACCGCACGCGGGCTGAGGCGGCCTTGCGCGAGAGCGAGGGTCTGTTTCGCAGCCTGTCGGAGACCACCGATGCCGCCATCTTCCTCTTTCGGGGCAGTCGCAACCTCCATGTCAATGCGGCCGCCTGCCGCATCACCGGCTACAGCTATCAGGAGCTGGTGGCGATGCCCTTCTGGCAGGTGCTGCATCCCGATTATCGTGATGTGGTGCAAGCGCGCGGCCTGGCGCGTCAGAAGGGAGAGGAGATCCCCTCCAACTACAAAGTCGCGATCGTCACCAAGGGCGGCGAAGTCCGCTGGCTGCAATACAGCGGCAATGTGATCGACTATCAAGGAGAGCGGGCTGTGCTGGGCACAGCCTACGACGTTACCCCGTTGGTCGAGGCTGAGCAGGCGCTGCGCGCCTATGCCCGCCGGCTGGAGACCCTGAGCCAGATCGATCGTCTGGGTCTGATGGGCCTGTCGCGGCGTGAGATCGCCAAAGCGGCCCTTCATCATATTCGCACGTTGATCCCATGCGATCGCGCGAGCATTGTTGAGATCGACAACGCCGCCAAGAACTGTGTGATGCTGGCGGTCAGCCCAGCCAGCGCCACCGCGATTCCGCCTGGGCGGCGCTTCAAGCTGGCCCGTTGGCAGGCGCTGCATGATGATCTGAGGGATGACGTGCATTATGTGCCCGACATCGATGCGCTGCCGGTCACGACATCGTTGCAACAGGAGGTCAGGGCAGAAGGGATTCGGTCGTACATTGCCGTGACGTTGTTGGCGCAACAGAAGCTGGTCGGCGTGCTCAATCTGGGCTCCTGTGAGCCCCGAGCCTTCGACCAGGCTCACTGTTTGGCTGCGCAGGAGGTTGCCCAGCGCCTGGCCGTGGTGTTGTACAATGCCCACCTGTTCGGCGCGCTGGCCAGCAGCCGCCAGCGCCAGGAGGAGCTTTCCCGCCGCCTGGAGCGCCTGCAGGAGGCCGAGCGGCAGGACATCGCTCGCGAGCTGCACGACGAGTTCGGCCAGACGCTGACCGCGCTCAGCATTCACCTGCAACTGGCGATGCATGGCGACGCGGAGCGGCAGGCGCGCCATCTGGCTGACACCCAGCGGCTGGTGGAAGATCTGGCTGTGCGCGTGCGCCGCATGTCGCTGGATCTGCGGCCCCCCATGCTGGACGATCTGGGCCTGCTGCCGACGCTGCTGTGGTATTTCGACCGGGTTGCCCAGCAGCACCAGTTGCAGGTGACTTTCGAGCAGCATGGAATCGAGCGGCGTTTCGACACGGAGATCGAGTCCGCGATCTTTCGCATCGTTCAGGAGGCGCTGACCAACGTCGCACGCCACGCCCAGACCAACGCCGCGTCGGTGCGTCTTTGGTCCGATGCCTCCACCCTCAGCGCACAGATCGAGGACAAGGGCCAGGGTTTCGATCTGGATCAGGTGCTCAATCGGCGCAGCAGCAGCGGCCTGCGCGGCATGCAGGAGCGGGCGCATCTGTTGGGCGGCGCCCTGGCGATCGAATCGTCCCCTGGCGCGGGCGCGTGTCTGACCGCGCTCTTGCCGCTGGCCAGGCCGAAGCCGGCAGAACCAGGAGTTGGCAGCCTATGATTCATGTGGCCCTGGTGGACGATCACAGCATTGTGCGGCAGGGGGTTCGCTCGCTGCTGCAGGCGCAGCCAGACATGCTGGTGGTTGGCGATTGCGACAACGCGGCTCAAGCCCTGGAACTGGTGCAGAAGACCCGTCCCCACGTGCTGGTGGCTGATCTGATGATGCCTGGCCATGCCGGGCTGGACATGATTCGTCGGGCGCGGCAGATCAGCGCGCGCACGCAGGTGGTGGTCCTGTCCATGCACTCCAACGTGGCCTATGTGGCTGAAGCGCTGCGCCAGGGCGCGATCGGCTATGTGGTCAAGGAGGCCGACATCAGCGATTTGGT
Source organism: Caldilineales bacterium (assembly GCA_021463315.1). Lineage (GTDB taxonomy): Bacteria > Chloroflexota > Anaerolineae > JAAEKA01 > JAAEKA01 > JAAEKA01. Next base: position 2,642 of record JAJTXO010000429.1, read on the forward strand.
TTTGGCGGTGCAGGCCGCGGCCGCCGGCCGAAGCTATTTCAGCCACGGCATCGATCAGGCGGCCGTGCAGCGCTATGTGCAGATCGCCTCCGGGCCGCACATCGATCCGCTGGAGACGCTCTCTGCCCGCGAGCGTCAGGTGCTGGATCTGGTCGCGAAGGGTGGCACCAACATGGAGATCGCCGAGCAGTTGAACATTAGCCGGCGCACGGTCGAAACCCATCGGGCCAACATGATGGCCAAGCTCGGCCTGGAGTCGCAGGGCGACGTGGTTCGTTTTGCCCTGCGTCGCGGGCTGTTGCCGATAGAGCTTTGATTGTCGGCGGCGGTCGGGGATGGGGCCGAGCGACTGGCGGATTTGGGCTATCGGGCGATTGCCAGGGCCGGCGCTGGAGTGATTACCGGAATCAGGGGATGATTGTGGCAAAATTGTAAGGAAATCTCAGTATCAATACGGATTCAATCCTTGAAGCAATGTGCTATACTGGGTTCAATGGTTGGCGAAGTTGTGGTGAGGCGACACACCCCTTCTTCGTAGTTTCTGGGGAACCAACCTGATCGCGCTGCCGGGGACGGAGTGCGCGATGGCGAGGACAGACCACTGGTCTGTCCTCGCATCTTTTTACCCTCCGGCGAGTATCATCTCAGTAGATTGGGGAAAACTTCCGAAGTCTTATGGACTGTGAGCCCGTTTTGAACAAACCTGCGCAGACTTCGGAAGTCTCGACCCCGGTTTATTGAGATGACACTCCGGCGAGGTGTGAGCGCCCTGCAACACCGATTGCGCGCCGGATGGGAGCGTGGCGCTGAGGCAGCCGCGATTACAGACAAGTGGGCTGGGCATGTTATACTGGGGCATGGCTGTGCCCGCCGCTGGCCACAGCGCCCATGTTCTGCCACAAGGATTGCCGCCAGTCGTGACTGTCTCCCCCTCCCAAAGTCGAATCTCGGCTGCCGCGGCGTGGCTCCGCCGCCGTCGCCGCGCCTTGCTTAGCCTGCTGCTGCTGATTGTCCTGGCGGCGCTCATCAGCCAGCCGCCGCGGCCGCTGGTGACGGTGGGCCCGCAGCAGGCTGTGGTCACCGTCAACCCCAAGATGGGCGTGCATACCCGCCTGACCGACGAGGTGGAGGAGTGGAAGATCAAACGCACCCTGGAGATGGTGCGCGAGATGGGCGCGCCCTGGATCGTCGAATACTTCCCCTGGGCCTATGTGGAGCCCGACCGGCCGGGCCAAGGGCAGTGGGAGCACAGCGACATGGTGATCCAGCACGCCCGGGCTCAGGGCCTGCACGTCGTCGCCCGCCTCGGCTTTGCGCCGCAGTGGGCCCGACCCGCGGACACCTCGCCGCTCTATCTGGATGAGGAGCACTACGCGGACTTCGGCGACTATGTCTATGAGTTCGTGCAGCGCTATCGGGAGGAGGTGGACTACATCATCATCTGGAACGAGCCCAACCTGAGCCTGGAGTGGGGCTATCGGCCGGTGGATCCAGCCGGCTACACCGAGATGCTGCGCGTGGCCTATACGCGCGCCAAGGAGGCCAACCCCGACGTGCAGGTGCTGGGCGGCGCGCTGGCGCCCACCGTAGCCCCGGCCGGCAGCGCCTGGGGCATGGATGATCTGGCCTACTTGCAGGCCATGTACGACGCGGGCGCGGCAGCCTATTTCGACATCCTGGCTGCCCACGCCTACGGCGGCAAG
>JAJTXO010000043.1 GCA_021463315.1 Caldilineales bacterium
ACAAACCTGCGCAGACTTCGGAAGTCTCGACCCCGCAGGAATAGCTGCCCGAGGGTTGACCGGTCGCGCGCCTTCGTGCTATAATCGTGCGGCGCTGGCTGCCAGCCCGGCCGGCCACTGCCTTGTTCCCCATGCAGCCCGACAACAATGTCGCTCACACAGACGGCACGGCGCCGTCTGCCACTCAACGCAAGGAGGATATCTGCCATGACGGCTCTTTCCCGCACCGGACGAGGCTTGCTTGCCTTCGCTCTGGTCTTCGCTCTGCTTGCCTCGCCCGGCGTTCTGCCGGCTGCCGCGGCGCAACCCAGCCAGGCCCCCGCGGCCGCACCGCTGGCCAACGACCTGCGCATCAGCCAGGTCTATGGCGGCGGTGGTGGCTCCACTGGCTACTATATCTACGACTATGTAGAGCTGTTCAACTCCAGCGCCAGCTCAGTCGACATTTCTAACTGGTCGCTGCAATATGGATCTGGCACCGGCAACTTTGCGTCTACCGGCACCAACATCTACGTATTCCCAGCCAGCACAGTAATCCCGGCTGGGAAGTATCTGCTGGTGCAGCTTGGCGCTGCCGGAACTGGCGGTATCGCCTTCCCCACCACACCAGATCTGGTAACAACGAATCTGGGTATGGGTGCGACCAACGGCAAGGTTGCTCTGGCTAATATCAACACCGCCTTGGGGTGCGGCGCTACGGCGAGCCCGTGTGCTCTGCCGGATGCGCGCATCGTCGACCTGGCAGCGTGGGGGACCTCCAACAATGCGGAGGGTGGTGTTACGATCAACAATGGCACAGCCTTGACCAACCAGCAGGGCGGTGTGCGCAAATTGGCCGGTTGCCAGGACACCGACCACAACGGCAATGACTTCGACGTGTTGTCAGGCGCCGCCCTGCTGCCGCGCAATTCCAGTTCTCCAGCCAACGTCTGCGGCGGCGGCGATGTGCCGCCCACGGTGGTCAGCACCACGCCCGCCAACGGCGCCACCAACGTGGCTGTGAACGCGCCGGTCAGCGTCACCTTCAGCGAGCCGGTGACCGTCACCGGAACCATCGCCATCGCCTGCGCCACCAGCGGCACGCAGAACGTCACCCCCACCGGCGGGCCCACCACCTTCGCCCTGCCCCACACCGATTTCACCGCGGGCGAGAGCTGCACCGTCACGATTCTGGCCAGCCAGGTGGCCGACCAGGACGGCACGCCCAACAACATGGCGGCCGACCACAGTTGGTCGTTCACGATGGCCAGCGGCTGCTTTGCCGGTGGAACCACCGCCATCCACACCATCCAGGGCAGCGGCGCCGCCAGCCCCCTGATCGGCACCCAGGTGACGGTGGAGGCGCTGGTGGTCGCCGATTTCCAGGGCGTGGGCAACATCAACGGCTATTTCGTGCAGACGCCCGATGGCAGCCATGACGCGGACCCCGCCACTTCCGAAGGGCTGTTCATCTTCGATTCGGGCAATCTGACGCCGGTGGCGGTGGGCAATTTCGTGCGCGTCTCTGGCACGGTCACCGAGTTCCAGAGCCAGACCCAGCTCAGCTCGCTGACCGAGGCGGTAGTCTGCACGGGCGGGCCGACCACGGCCACGCCGGCCAATGTCGTGCTGCCCTTCTCCGCGCTGGACTACCCGGAGCGCTTCGAGGGCATGTCGGTGGCGTTGACCCAGACGCTGACGGTCAACGAGACCTACAACCTGGGCCGCGGCGGCATCCTGACCCTGGCCGTGGGCCGCTTGCAGCAGCCGACCAACGTGGTGTTGCCCGGCGCGCCGGCCAGCGCCTTGCAGGCTGCCAACAATCTCAACTGGATCACCCTGGACGACGGCAGCCTCTTGCAGAACCCCGATCCGATCATCTACCCGACGCCGGCCGGGCTGAGCGCGCTGAACACCGTGCGCAGCGGCGACTCGGTGAGCCAACTGACGGGCGTGCTGACCCAGGGCAACCCCGGCTGGAGCACGCCGGGCATCCTCTATCGCATCCATCCCTTGAGCACCCCGACCTTCACCGCCACCAACCCGCGGCCCGCCGCGCCCAACCCGGTGCGCGCCGGCGGCTCGCTGCGGGTCAGCTCCTTCAACGTGCTGAACTTCTTCCTGACGCTGGACACCACCAACACCGCGCCCTTCCCCTGTGGCCCCTTGCAGAACCAGGAATGCCGCGGCGCCAACACCGCGCTGGAGTTCACCCGCCAGCGCGACAAGCTCTTGCAGGCGCTCTACATCCTCAACGCCGACGTGATCGGCCTGATGGAGCTGGAGAACACCCCCAACGTCGAGCCGCTGCAGGATATCGTCAACGGCCTGAACGCGCTGGCCGGCGCGGGGACCTACGACTTCATCGACGCCGGCCTCATCAACCCCGGCGACGTGATCAAGGTGGGCATCATCTACAAGCCGGCCTTGGTGCAGCCGGTGGGCGGCTTCGCCATCCTGAACCACCTGGTGGACCCGACCTTCACCAACATCAACCGGCCCGCGCTGGCGCAGACCTTCCAAGAGACCTCGGCCAACGGCGGCCGCTTCACCATGGTCGTCAATCACCTGAAGTCCAAGGGCTGCTCCGGCGCCACCGGCCTGGACGCAGATCAGGGCGACGGCCAGAGCTGCTTCAACGCCACCCGCACGGCAGCCGCCACGGCGCTGCTCAACTGGATCGCGACCGACCCCACCGGCGCTGGCGACCCCGACTTCGTGATCCTGGGCGATCTGAACTCCTACGCCAAGGAGGATCCCATCGGCGTGCTGGAGACGGCGGGCTACACCAACCTGGAGATCGCCTTCGAGGGACCCAACGGCTACTCCTACGTCTTCGGCTCGCAGGCCGGCTCGCTGGACCACAGCCTGGCCAACGCCAGCCTCTTCCCACAGGTCACCGGCGCCACCACCTGGCACATCAACGCGGACGAGCCTGGTGTGCTGGACTACAACACCGAGTTCAAGTCGGCCGGCCAGATCGTCAGCCTCTACAACGCCGACGCCTACCGCACCTCGGACCATGACCCGCTGCTGATCGGCCTGGACCTGACCCCCGCGGCGGCCTCCATCGTGCTGACCAAGACGGTGGGCACCGCGGCCGGCGTCTGCGCGGCCACCGACGAGATCATCGTGGCCGCGGGCGCCGATGTCTACTACTGCTACACCGTGACCAACACGGGCAATCTGACCCTTTACCAGCATGATCTGGCCGACAGCGAGCTGGGCGCGATCTTCGCCTCCTGGCCCTTCACGCTGACGCCCGGCAGCAGCATCGACACCGTCGCGGCCGGCCTGGAGATCAGCGCCACCATCGGCGCCACCACGGTCAACGACGCGCTGTGGACCGCCTACAACGTGGGGCCCATCGACGTGGTGACCGCGACCGCCACGGCCACCGTGACCGTGCCGGTGCTGCCGCCCAACATCTTCGTCGATCCGCTGGCCATCAGCAGCAGCCAGCAGACGAATCTGCAAACCCAGCACACGCTGACCATCAGCAACACCGGCGGCAGCGATCTGAACTGGACGATCCTGGAGGAGCCGGCGGCCATCGCTGGCCCGGCCAGCCCGCCCGCCTTGACCCGCGTCGACTCGCGCGCGGCCATGGCCGACGAGGCTGCAGGCGTGGACCATGGGACGCCCACCGCGCTGGAGGCGCCCGATCCGGCCGCCCGCGCCCGGGCCAAGCAGGCCCTGCTGGCCACCGGCCTGCTGCTGGTGCCCGACTCGACCAACGATCGCGTCATGGCGCTGGATCCCATCACCGGCAACATGATCGATCCCAACTTCATCCCCCCCAACAGCGTGGTGGGCACCGGAGTCAACGCCATCCTCAGCGCCAGCGGCGACACCATCCTGCTCTCTGACCAGATCGGCGATGTGGTGCATGAGTTCGATCTGGACGGCAGCTATCTGGGCGTCTTTGCCCCGGCCGGCGGCGCCAACACCGCGATCATGAACAACATCCGCGGCATCAGTCTCGACGCCAGCGGGAACCTGTTGGTTACCGTGGGCGATCCCAGCAATGCCGACGCCGTGGCTATGTTCGACACCAGCGGCGCCTTCCTGGGGAACTTCATCGCCAACGGCGCAGGCGGTCTCAACTCTCCCTTCGACATCTACGGGCGGAGCTCGGACTGGCTGGTGGCCGGCATCGACAGCGACAACGTGTTGCGCTTTGATCTGGCGGGCGCTCCGCTGGGACTCTTCGCTGGGACCAACAACTTCCCCGAGCAGATCGCCGAGGCCGGCAACAGCAATGTCCTGGTGGCGAACTTCGGCGGCACGCAGGAGGGTGTCATCGAGTTCACGCCGGCCGGCGTGGTGGTGAACATCTACGACCCGGCGAATCTCGGCGGCTATCGCGGCGTCTACGAGCTGCCTGGTGGCAATCTCCTGACCACCACCGGCACGGGCGTGCATGAGATCAGTCGCAGCACCGGTTTTGTGCGCACCATCGTGGGCGGCGGCGCTCGCTTCATCGAGTTCGTTGTGCCACGGGTCGCCTGCGCCAACCCGGCCGACATCCCCTGGGCCAGCACCAGCCCCAGCGCGGGCACGACGACCGCCGGCGGGGCCACCGACGTGACCGTCACGCTGGACTCCACCGGTCTGACGCCGGGAACCTACAGCGGCAACCTGTGCATCACCAGCAACGACCCTGACGCCGGCCCCGGCAACGAGACCGAGCTGGTGGTGGTGCCGTTGAGCCTGGTGGTGGAGGAGCCGACAGCCGTGACTCTGAGCAGCCTGGACGCGGCCCAGGCGTCGTTGCCGCTGGCTGGCTTGCCCGGCGCGGCGCTGCCGATCGCGCTCAGCCTGGCCCTCGGCGCAGCCTACGCCCTGCGCCGCCGCCCATAGTCCAACCCCTGCGCGGGAGGCTTTCCCAGGAGAGCCTCCCGCGTCAGCAGTTCCGATGGGGTGGGGTCCGCATCCAGAGTCGAGCCGCGCGGCGGGCTATTCAGACCGGCTAAAGGCTCGACTGCATGGCGAAGTAGGATTTGCGGCCCTGCCCTGTTTTGTGTAGGCGCAGCGCTGGTAAGACCGTTGTTGGTCTGGCGGCTTCTCCCCGTCTGGCCGGCCACAATGCTGGCGCTGCGTCTTTGCTTTCTGCTGAATTTGCGCTAAGATAGCAGGCATCATCTCAATAGATTGAGGAAGACTTCCGAAGTCTTATGGACTGTGAGCCCGTTTTGAACAAACCTGCGCAGACTTCGGAAGTCCCGACCCCGGTTTTTTGAGATGACACGATAGCAGCAATACACATGGTGTCAAGGAGGACTTTATGTCTTTTGTCCGTTCTGCTGGCGTTCTGCTGCATCCCACGTCGTTCCCCGGCCGCTATGGCGTCGGCGATCTGGGCGATGCAGCGTTTCGCTTCGTCGATTTCCTGCATGGCGCAGGCCAGACCCTGTGGCAGGTGCTGCCGCTGGGGCCCACCGGCTACGGCGATTCCCCCTATCAATGCTTTTCGGCCTTTGCCGGCAACCCGCTGTTGATCGATCCGGAGCAGTTGATCGGCGACGGGCTGCTGAGCTGGGACGAGCTGCTGGGTGGGCTGCCCCCCTTTCCTGCCGAGTTGATCGACTACGGCAGGGTGATCACCTGGAAGTTGCCGCTGCTGAAGGCCACCTATCAGCGCTTCCGCGACCACGCCAGCGCCGAGCTGGAGCTGGAATTCAAGGTTTTTTGCGCGGAGCAGGCCGATTGGCTGGACGATTTCGCCCTGTTCATGGCGCTGAAGGATGCCCACGGCGGCGCAGCCTGGAACACCTGGGAACTGGACATCCGCACCCGCCAGCCAGAGGCCATGGCCCGCTGGCGCAGCGCTCTGGCCGAGGCGATCGTCGTCCAGAAATACCTGCAATGGCAGTTCTTCCGCCAGTGGACCAATCTCAAAGCCTACGCCAACCAGCGCGGCATCCAGATCGTCGGCGACATTCCCATCTTCGTGGCTCCCGACAGCGCCGACGCCTGGGCCCATCCCGACCTGTTCTACATGGATGATCAGGGGCAGTTGACGGTGGTGGCCGGCGTGCCCCCGGACTATTTCAGCGCGACCGGCCAACTGTGGGGCAACCCGCTCTACCGCTGGGATGTCATGGACCGCACCGGCTACGCCTGGTGGATCGCGCGCTTCCGCGCCATGCTCACCCTGGTGGACATCATTCGCGTCGATCATTTCCGCGCCTTCTACAACTATTGGGAGATTCCAGCGGGCGAGCCGACCGCCATCCATGGCCGCTGGGTGCTGGGGCCAGGGCCAGGCTTGTTCGAGGCGGTGCAGCAGAGCCTGGGCGCGGTGCCGATTGTGGCCGAGGATCTGGGCTACTTCGAGCCAGATGCCAAGGCCGGCATGGAAGCGATCATGCAGCGCTTCGACCTGCCCGGCATGAAAGTGTTGCAGTTCGCCTTTCTGAGCGATCCCACCGACCTGTTTTTGCCGCACAACTGGAAGACGCCAGACCTGGTGGTCTATCCCGGCACCCACGACAACGACACCACCGTGGGGTGGTGGGAGAACTCCTCCACGCCGGCCGAGCGAGCCTATGTGCTGCGCTATGTGGGCAAGCCCGATGGCAGCGACATCGCCTGGGATCTCATACGCGTGGCCTGGGCCTCTATCGCCAAGCTGGCCCTCGTCGCCGTGCAGGACCTGCTCAGCCTGAGCACGTGGGCGCGCATGAACCTGCCCGGCCGGCCGGGCGGCAACTGGCAGTGGCGCTACTTGCCCGGCGCGCTGGATCAGCGCGTTCAGGCGCGGCTGCTGGAGTTGACCATCGTCTTCGGTCGCCTGCCAACGCTGGCCCAGCCACAGAAGGACGAGGAAAAGAGGGCCTAGCCGCCGCTTGCCTCGCTGCCAAGGATCGTTCTGATCGTGAACGACTATCACGCCCCCGCGCGCCCGCTGGATCAACTGCTGCAACTGCTGGCAGACGCGGCCCCTGTGCTGATTCTGCCGCACAACGACCCTGACCCCGACGCCATCGCCAGCGCCCTGGGACTGCGCTATCTGCTGAGCCAGCGGCTGGGGCTGGAGGCGCAGGTGGCCTATCAGGGGATCATTGGCCGCGCCGAAAACAAGACCTTGGTGCGCTATCTGGGCCGACCGCTGCGTCAACTGGTCGAGGCTGACCTGCGCCGCGCCGCGCATCTGATCCTGGTGGATACGCAGCCAGGCGCGGGCAACAACCCCCTGCCCGCCGATCGCGTCCCTGCGGCGATCGTGGACCACCACGCTTGGCGCGCGGAATCGGCCCTGGCGCCCTTCGTGGATGTGCGGCCAGAGCAGGGCGCCACTTCGACCATCGTCACCGAATATCTGCAGGCGGCCGCGCTGGAGCCGCCCAAGGGGCTGGCCACCGCGCTGTTCTATGGCATCAAGACCGACACCATGGGGCTGGGCCGCGGCGCGGGTCTGGAGGATGTGGCTGCCTACTACTATCTGCAGCCGCTGGTGGATATCGAGGCGTTGGTCGAGATCGAGCGGTCGCAGGTGCCGGCCAGCTACTTCCAAGGCTTTGTCACTGCGATCCAGGCGGCCCGGATCTACGGGCAGGTGGCGCTGGCCTACATCGGCGGCATGAGCTATCCCGACCAGGCGGCCGAGATCGCCGATCTGCTCTCTCGGCTGCAGGGGGTGCAGTGGGTGATGTGTACGGGAGTCTACAACGACAACCTGATGCTGGCCGTGCGCAGCCGCAGCCGGCGCACCGGCGCGGGGCAGTTGGTGCGGGCCGTGGTGGGCAACCTGGGCATGGCCGGCGGGCATGGCACCATGGCTGGCGGCCAGGTGCCGCTGCACGGCGCTGACCCCGCGCAGGTGGCCGAGCGGCTGGGCCAGGCCATGTTGAGGCAGTTGAAAGTGCCGACCAGCAAAGCCGGCATCGCGTTGACTGCCTGAGGATATCTGCCATGCCCACACCATCGTTGCGCCGTTCGGACAAGACCGGCCTGCCTCCAGGCACCATCGTCCATGTGGGCGCCAGGCCTACGGGGCCGGCGGTCGTGTCGATCATCAACTACAACGAGCATGGCTTCGACGAGCAGGTCGGGGCGGATGTGGAGGCGTGCGTGGCCAGCCTGCAAACGCCTGAGATGACCTGGATCAACGTGGCCGGCCTGCACGACGCCAGCCTGATCGAGCGGCTGGGCCTGGCTCTGGGGCTGCACCCCCTGGTGCTGGAGGATATCGCCAACGCGTCGCAGCGGCCCAAGGTGGAGGAGTACGATGGCTATCTCTTCGTGGTGCTGAAGATGCTGGAATATGATCTGGAGCAGGATCAGACGATGGTGGAGCAGGTCAGCTTGATCCTGGGCGACAACTACTTGGTCTCCTTCCAGGAGGACAGCAACGACGTCTTCGATCCAGTGCGGGCGCGGCTGCGCAACAGCGCGGGCCGGCTGCGCAAGTTCGCGGCCGACTACCTGGCCTACGCGCTGATCGACGCCATCGTCGACAACTACTTCGTGGTGCTGGAGCTGATGGGAGACCGCATCGAAGGTATCGAGGAGCAGGTGGCCGAGCATCCCGAAGAGCGGCCGCTGCCAGAGATCTACCGGCTGAAGCGGGAGATGATCGCCCTGCGCCGCGCGGTCTGGCCGCTGCGCGAGGTGCTGGCCATGTTGCAGCACAGCGAATCGTCGCTAATCCGGCCGGGCACGGTGGTCTATCTGCGCGATGTCTACGATCATACGGTTCAAATGATGGACACCATCGAGAGCATGCGCGATCTGCTGTCGGGCATGATGGACATCTATCTGTCCGGTCTGAGCAACCGCATGAACGAGATCGTCAAGGTGCTGACCATCTTTTCCACCATCTTCATTCCGCTCACCTTTCTGGCCGGCGTTTACGGCATGAACTTCCGGCATTTCCCAGAGATCGAATGGCGCTTCGGCTATGCCATGTTCTGGCTGATCTGCGGCGTCATTGCAGTAGTCATGCTGCTCTACTTCCGGCGCAAGCGCTGGCTGTAAGTCAATGCACACAAAAGGCACTACCCTATGACGTTCGATGAAGAAAGCGGCACGACTGTTGTGCGGCGGCCAGCGACGTATCGGCCGCCGCGCTCCTGGCGAACCTGGCTGTTGGGCCATCCCTTGGCCACGGCCGACGCCGAAGAAGAAACCATCGGCAAGAAAGTCGGCCTGGCGATCTTCGCCTCGGACGCGCTTTCCTCCACCGCCTACGCCACCCAGGAGATCCTGGTGGTGCTGGGCGCCGCAGGCATGGCGGCTCTGGCCTTTGCGTTTCCGATCTCAATTGCCATCGTCGCTCTGCTGGCCATTGTCACCATCTCCTACGAGCAGATCATCCATGCCTACCCCAACGGCGGCGGCGCCTACATCGTCTCGCGCGACAATCTGGGTGAGCTGGCCGCGCAGGTGGCTGGCGCGTCGCTGCTCACCGACTATATCCTGACCGCGGCCGTCTCCATGTCCTCCGGCGTGGCGCAGATCTCATCGGCCTTTCCCGCGCTGTATCCCCACCGCGCTGCGCTGGCCGTGGGGCTGTTGCTGCTGGTGATGTTGATCAATCTGCGCGGCGTGCGCGAGTCTGGCATGACCTTTGCCATCCCCACCTATTTCTTTCTGGGCATGATGATCCTGACCATTGGCTTTGGCTTGGCGCGCTACCTGGCCGGCAGCCTGGGAACCGTGCCGCAGCCGCCCCCCATGGAGACGGTGGAGACCGCCCAGGCCATCGGCCTCTTCCTGATCCTGCACGCCTTCGCCAACGGCACCACGGCCTTGACCGGCGTCGAGGCCATCTCCAACGGCATCACAGCCTTCAAAGAGCCGCGCAGCCGCAACGCCGGCATCACCCTGATCTGGATGTCGCTGATCCTGGGGGTGCTCTTTTTGAGCATCACCTTCCTCGCGGTTCAGGTGCAGGCTGTGCCGTCGGAGGTGGAAACGGTGATCTCCCAGATCACGCGCACGGCGTTCGGCGGCGAAGGCATTCTCTACCTGGCGGCCATCGCGGCCACCACGATCATCCTGGTCATGGCCACCAACACCTCGTTCAATGGCTTTCCCAGGCTGAGCGCGCTGTTAGCCATCGACGGCTTTCTGCCGCGTCAACTGGCCTTTCGAGGCAGCCGGCTGGTCTATTCCTGGGGCATCATCGCCCTGACGCTGATCGCGATCGTGCTGATTGTCATCTTTCAGGCCAGCGTCACCGCGCTGATTCCGCTCTACGCCATTGGCGTGTTTCTCTCGTTCACCCTCTCTCAGGTCGGCATGTCTCGCCGCTGGTGGAAGGTTGGCCGCTTGGCCGAGGGCCAGGAAGTCAAGCAAAAGGCCTCGGTGCTGCATCATGACGCGCGCTGGCGCTTGAAGATGTTTGTCAACGGCTTCGGCGGCCTCTGCACCGCGGCCGTGATGATGATCTTCGTGGTCACCAAGTTCCGCGAGGGCGCCTGGATCGTCCTGGTGCTGATTCCGCTGATCGTGCTGATGCTGCACACAGTCCATCGTCACTATCGCCACCTGGCCGAGCGGCTGTCGCTGGTCAGCTACGAGATGGCGCCGCGCTCGCCGCGCCACCGTGTGATCATGCCGCTGAGCGGCGTCCACCGCGGCAGCCTGCTGGGGCTGCGCTATGCCCGCACGCTGTCCAAGGATGTGACCGCGGTGCATGTCTCTATCGACCCGGAACAAACCGCCAAGGTGCGTCAGAAGTGGGAGATGTGGGGCGAAGGAGTGCGGCTGGTGATCCTGGACTCGCCCTATCGTGTGCTGATGGAGCCGTTGGTGGACTATATCGCCGTAGTGGCGGAGCATCGCCAACCCAACGAGATCATCACCGTTGTTGTGCCGGAATTTGTCACGCGCCACGCCTGGGAGAATCTGCTGCACACGCAGACCGCGCTCACGCTGCGTTTTGCCTTCCGCACCATGCCCGGCGTCGTCATCACCACCGTGCCCTACCAGTTGGAAGATGACGAGGAACTGGACCTGGCGATCCACTCTCGCCTCAAACAGGAAACAGAGAAACAACCATGAACGTCATCGTCGTCGGCTGTGGCCGCGTGGGCGCGGAGCTGGCCCATCGGCTGTTCATCAATGGCCACCGCGTGTGTGTGATCGATCGCTCTCAGGAGGCCTTCAAAGGGCTGCCGCCTGATTTTCGCGGCCGCACCATGGAGGGAGATGTGCTCTCTGAGGCGGTGCTGCATCGGGCCGACATCGCCCATGCGGATGCGCTGGCCGCGGTCACCAACTCCGACTCGCTCAACGCCGTCATCGGCCACGTGGCCAGTCAGGTTTTCGCAGTGCCGCGCGTGGCGGTGCGCAACTACGACACCCGCTGGCGGGAGATGATGGACTCCTTCGGCTTGCAGGTGGTCAGCTCCAGCAGTTGGGGCGCCCAACGGATGGAAGAGCTGTTGGAAGGTGGCTCCGTCCACCCGCTGATCTCGGCCGGCAACGGCGAGGTGGAGATCTGCGATCTGGTCTTGCCTGTGGCCTGGGATGGCCGCACGGTGGAGGACCTGGCGCGCTGTGGCCCCTGCATCGTGGCGGCAGTGACGCGCGGCGGCCGCGGCCTGCTGCCCACACCCGACATGCGCCTGCAGACTGGCGACATGGTGCATGTCAGCGCCACGGTCGAAGGGATGGCTGCCCTGCGCGAGGGGGTCTGCTGACCAACTGTGCTGTGCGGCCTTGACGGATTGGCGTGAAAAAAGCGTTGAACTGCTGCATCAAACGATCACGAGGTACCCATTTATGTTCGTAATTGTTGCCGGCGGCGGCAGGACAGGCACCCAACTTGCCTCTCTGCTGCTGGCCCAAAATCACATGGTTCACCTGGTTGAACACCGGCCTGAAATTCTGACACGCATCCACTACGAGATCCCGACCGAGATGGTCTACGAGGGCAGCCCCACCGAGCCGCAGATCCTGGAACAGGCAGGTATCCGCAAGGCCGACGTTGTCGCCGCCACCACCGACAACGACGCTGACAACCTGGCCATCTGTTTCGTCGCGCGGGTGCGCTACAACGTCGGCCGCACCATCGCCCGCATCAACAATCCGCGCGCGGCCTGGCTGTTCGACGACAAGTTCCAGGTTGATGTCTCCTTCAACAACGCCGAAGTGATGGCCAGCCTGATCATGGAGCAGATGTCCATGGGCGACATGATGACCCTGCTCAAACTGCGCCGCGGCCGCTATTCCCTGGTCGAAGAGAAGATCGCGCCAGGCGCCAAGGTGTTGGGCCGGGAGATCAAGGATGTGCGCTTCCCGGAACAGTGCGTGATCGCGGCCATCATTCGCCAGGGAGAGATCGTGGTGCCGCGTGGCGCGACGATCTTCGAAGCCGGCGACGAAGTGTTGGCGGTTACCGACCACGCGGGCGCTATGCAGTTGGCTGAGTTGTTCGAACCCCACCCATGAAACGTTTTCTCCGTTTGCTCGCCTTGTCTACGACCGCGGCCGGCGCGTTGACTCTGGCCGACCTGCGCCAGCATACCTCCGGCATCCTGCTGTGGGCGCCCAAGCTGCTGTTCAGCGCGGCCGCTCCGCTCTTGGCCGCATTGGGCGCGCTGCTGGCTTTGTTGGGCCTGCGCCGGCGCGATCCGTGGCTGGCTGGGGCGGGGCTGACTGGGGCCGTGCTGGCCAGCCGCCATGTAGCCAACGTGACGGCCGCGCATCGCGGCTTCGAGCAGGCCTTCGCCCCCGACTGGCCAGGGCAGATCCCCCCTCAGATCCAATCTGACCTGCTGTCGCGCCGCTGGACCCCCTACCTGGCGCGAGCGGCCGCGGAGGTGACGCGCGATCTGCCCTATGGCGTACACCCAGAGACGGGCAAGCTGCTGCTGGCCGATCTCTGGCAGCCGCCGGCCGGAACCAACTGCAGCGGGCTGGGGCTGATCTATGTGCATGGGGGCGCCTGGCGCATGGGGGAAAAGAACCTGGGCGTCGGCTGGATGTTCAGCCGGCTGGCCAGCCAGGGCCATCTGGTGATGGATATCGACTACACGCTGGCGCCCTCCGCGGATGTGCCCGGCATGGTGCAGGATGTCAAGCGCGCCATCAGTTGGCTCAGGCGCAACGGCGCAGACTATGGCGTCGATAGCCAGCGCATCGTGCTGATGGGCGCTTCGGCCGGCGGCCATCTGGCCCTGCTGGCGGCCTATACCCCCAACGATCCCTGCTTCCAGCCTGACGGCAGCGCGACCGACACCGCGGTGCGCGGCGTGATCTCCTACTACGGGCCGGCCGACTTCCTCGATATGCACCAAAACGTGGAGGCAACCCGCACCCGCGTTGCCCGACGCAAGCGCATCCGCCCCTACGGAGCGTTGGTGGAAGGAATGATCCAACGGGCCGGACTGGCGCCCCCGGGAACGCCTGTGGAGCAGGCGATCAACTATATCACTGAGCTGGTAGGCGTCGATCCGGCGCTGGATCCCGATCTGTACCGACGGCTTTCGCCGCTGGGCCATGTGGGGCCGCATTGTCCGCCGACGCTGCTGCTGCAGGGCACGGCCGACATCTTCGGCATGGGGCCCTCGGTGCGCCGGCTGCATCAGGCGCTGCAAGGGGCCGGCGCAACCTCGGTGCTGGTGGAATTCCCCGGCGTCGACCACGCCTTTGACATGGCGCTGCCGCAGATATCGCCGTCCGCCCAAGCCGCCTTCTACGACGTGGAGCGTTTCCTGGCGCTGCTCAGCCAGTAACTGCCTGGCCGGTTTTGGTCAGAAACCTGGTTGTGTGGCACAATCTGGCGTCTCTAACGTATCATCTCAAGAAACCAGGGGCGAGACTTCCGAAGTCTGCGCAGGTTTGTTCAAAACGGGCTCACAGTCCATAAGACTTCGGAAGTCTTCCCCAGTCTATTGAGATGACACTCTTTAACTATCTCAAGCAAGGAGTTCAAATTGGACCACAACGACACCACTCTGACCTGTGTAAACTGCGGCCAGCCCGAAACGGCCGCGCCGATGGTGACATTGCGCTTCAACGGCAGCCAGGCGTGGATCTGCTCCATGTGCCTGCCGGTTCTGATCCATCAGCCGCAGCGCCTGGTCGGCAAGCTGGCTGGCGCGGAGACTATCCAGCCGGG
>JAJTXO010000430.1 GCA_021463315.1 Caldilineales bacterium
CCACCTGTCGCGACCCCTGGCCGCGCTGGCCGCGCTGGTGGCTGTGGCCGTCTTGGCCTTCCTGGTTGGCCAGATGCCCTGGTTTTCTCTGGCGCAGCCCGCGCCGCTGCGGGCCCAGATCGGCGGCGTGATGATCTTCGTCCTGTCGCTGGCCGCCTTTGCCCTGGCAGCCCACCAGATCAAGACGCAGCGCACCCTGCAAGCGATGACCGGCCTCTTTCTGGGCCTGGGCGCCATCTTCGCGGTGGGACAGATGCTGCCCGGCCTGAAGCGTCCCATGTTCACCCTCTTCCAGTTCGGCTCCACCACCAGCCAGTTCTGGACCTGGATGGTCGCGCTGGCGCTGGGGCAGGCGCTGTTCAACCGGCGCATGCATCCCGTGGCGCGATTGGCGCTGGCTGGGTTGGCGGCAGCCACGCTGGTTTCATCCTACGTAGTGATCGACGGTTGGAAATCGGGCTGGGTGCCGGCGCTGGCCGCAGCCCTGGTGCTGGTGGTGCTGCGCTATCCCTACGCGCTCATCGGCCTGGCCGCGGGCGCGCTGGCCTTTGGCCCGGCCATGGCCGATAGCCTGCTGGCCTCGGACCAATACAGCGCGGCCACGCGCGCCGAAGCGTGGACGCTGATCGGCGAGATCGTCAAGGTCAACCCATTGCTCGGCCTGGGGCCGGCCAACTACTACTGGTATACCCCGCTGCTGCGCATCAGGGGCTACTACGGCGTGCAGTTCAACTCCCACAACCAGTATGTGGACCTGGTGGCGCAGATTGGCTTGATCGGCCTGGCAGTTTTCGCCTGGTTCGTCTGGGAGATTGGCCGCTTTGGCTGGCGGCTGCGCCAACGCGCGCCGGACGGCTTCGCTTTGGGCTACATCCACGGCGCGCTGGCCGGGCTCGTCGGCAGCCTGGTGGCCGGGCTGTTGGGCGATTGGATCCTCCCCTTTGTCTACAACGTGGGCTTCTTCGGCTTTCGGGCCAGCCTCTTCACCTTCCTCTTCCTGGGTGGGCTGGTCGCGCTGGCGCGCATTGTGGATAGCCAACCGGCCGCTGATGCAGCGCCGGCTGAGCCGGCCGCGGCGCTCCCCCTCTCGCCGGCCTCGTAAGCGCAGGCTCCCGCCGGTGCTGCACCGGCGGGAGCCTGTTCGTCCTACGGCCCCGCCTCGCCGCGGGCGATCACCTCGATCTCGGCCAGGCTGGCCGCCCGCGAGCCCAGGAAGGTGCCCGTCACGCTGTTGATCTCCACGCGGATCGACCGGACCAGCACATCGTTGAAGGGGAGATCGGTGCCAGAGACGGCCAGCGGGCCGGTGGTCGCCGTCGCCACCTGGTTGGTCGCGGCGTAGTCGCTGTAGAGCCGCACCGTGGCCTGCTGGACGGCGATGCTCACGTTGCCAGCCTCCGGCCGCGGGTTGTACAGTCGCACCGTGCGCACCGTCACCGGCACGGGGAAGGTCAGCTTCACCCACTGGTTCTGCCATTGGTTGGCCGCGCTAGACCAGTAGCGGCGGACGTTGCCGGTCAGCACGCGCCGGTCGATCAGCCCGCTGTTCTGGTTGGCGTCGCGGGTGGACGAAACGGTAACTTCCGCGCCGGTGGCCAGGTTGGTCCACCTGGCCGCCTCATCGCTGGCCGGCGTGGGAATCATGGTGTGGCCGGCGTGGCAGCCGACGCAGCGCTGCACCTCGCCGGCCTGGCCGAAGTTCATGCCGGCTACATGGCCGGCGCCTTCGATGTCCAGCGGGCCGCCGGTAGCCAGGGGAACCTGAGCCGTGGGATCGTTGCCTCCCGAGCCAGGGCCAAAGGTGAGCGGGACCTGGCCGCCAGACGCGCGCAGTTGTTCGAACAGCGGCGCGCTGGCCGGGGCAGCCGGGTTGAGCACCGAGCCATCGGGATCGACCGGTTTTTCGGTCAGCAGAATCGGCCAATCCAGGTTGGGGAAGGAGCCGGGGCTGGTGCGCTGCTGATCCATGAAGAAACGCAGCGTCTCGGCCGAACCGACGGCCGGCGCGTTGACGATCGCGAAGTCCACCGGCCCGTTGAAGTAGACATTGAGCGCGTTGAAAACGAAGCTGCCCTCCTGGTTGTAGGGCCCATTGGCCGGCGGAGGCAGCGGGCCAGGCACGTAGGTCGCGGTGTCGGGGATGATCGGCGGCAACGGCCGGGGCCGCACCACGCGTGCCCGTAGCTCGGTGGCGCCGGGGTTGTCGTAGAGCAAGGTGCGCTGGCTGCCGTCGGAGTTGACCACATACAGCCCATAGTCCTGGGCAACATCGGCCGCCCATGAGAAGACGATGCGGCCATCGGGCAGCACGTCCGGCTCGCTGGCATAGTTGCCGTGGAAGATGCCGTAGGAGGGCGGCGTGAGATAGACGTAGTCCAGGGTCAGCCAGGTCACGCCGATGATCGGCTCGTAGACTCCCGGCCCCCGATGGTAGCGGCGCAGCCCGCCGAAGCCAGCCGCCTCGGTCATGTTGTACATGGGGAAGTAGTTGGCGATCAGGTCGCCGTCCGGCTCGAAGCCGCCGCCGTAGGCGTGGCTGATGTCGATGTCGCGGTAGCGCCCACCCCACATAGCCAGGGCAGTGCCATCGGGGTTGATGGTGGCCAGTTGCCAGGAGTTGCGCGTCATGTGCGCCGGACCGCCGGATGTATCGGCCGGATTGGTGGTCAGGCCCAGATGCTGGATATAGCCGCCAGCCGGGTCAGGGATCGTTGCCATGCTATCGACCGGCGCGCGGTGGTTGCGCCACCAGCGGGAGTAGACGATCTTGCCTGTGATGGGATCGACCAAGGGACGCTCGGCGCCGTTGCGCTCCGAGGTGATGCGCCGCATGCCCGTTCCATCGGCATTGACCACGTGCAGGTTGGAGCTGCGCACGCCGCTGTACTGGCCGTAGCTTGGCCAGCGGGTGGAGGAAAAGACGATGCGGCCATCGGGCAGCCAGGCAGGATCGAAGTCGCCGTAGGGGCCGAAGTTGACGTTGCCGAATTGGCTCATGTCCAGTTGGCCGTAGTCCAGATCGGTGATGGTCACCTGGCGCAGGTCACTGCCGTCCACGTCGATGCTGTAGATGCGCCAGGCGTTGGACGGCTGGCCAGCCGCGATGCCGGCAAAGACGATGCGCTGGCCGTCGTAGGAGACGTCAGGCGCGTTGACGTCGATCAGGTTCAGGCTGGACCCGGACGGCTGGCTGCCATCCACCAGGGTGCGCAGCGCGCCGCCAGGCTCCAGCACCTGCAGCTTGCCGGGCGCGGCCACAGCAAAGCGGCTGAAAGGCCCCACGCCAGGCATGCCGCCGGGCACGTTCCAGTAGATGCTGCCCTCGGGCAAGATCTGGCGCGAGACGAAGACCACGGGATAGGGCAGAGCCGTCGAACAGAAGGTGTTCCAGCGGGCCGCCACCAGTTGCACGTCCAGGACATCGATCACGCCATCGTCGTTGACGTCGTAGATCTGATACTGCGGCAGCGCGCCGTGCCAGTGCGCCGCCACCAGTTGAATGTCGACCAGATCGATGGCGCAGCTTCCGTCCACGTCGAAGGCAGGATCGTAGCTGGGCGGCGACCCCTGGGCTGAAACGGCCGACGTCAGAAGCCACGCGGCCAGAAGCCAGAAAGCGGCGCTGACCAGCAGGCGCATGGGCGCGGCCCGACGCACGGGCCGCGCCGCGGCCCGGTCGAAGGCATTGTCGGAAGAATCGTTGAATCTTTTCTGCATAGCGTTGTCACCTTGTGCTTGTGGGCTGGCGCAGCGCTGCTGTTCCCAACGACATGCGCCGCCCGGCGGCCCGGCGACGCTGCCGGATCAATGGACGGCGGGCCGTCGAGACACCATCGTCTCAGCGGCCCGCCCAGGATAGAAGTGATAGTCTCCCCCGGTCTGAAGCTACTGCGTGACTCCATCCCAGCCAGCGATGCGCGCCATCAACACCCAGAAAGCCTTGGCGACACGAATCTTGCCGGCCGAAGGGGTGCCCAGATGGCCGCCATCGGTCTCCGACGTGTAATGCTGGCAGATGGCGGGAAGGTTTTGACCATCGTTGGGATAGTTTTCCCAGGCGTTGCCGTTGCTGTAGTACACGCCATCCCGGTTGTCATAACACGGACTGCCGTTGGGGGCGTGCGCCAGGATGTCAGCCACATCGAAGAGGACCTTCTCGTTGGCCACGGCGTATTGCCGCATTTGGTTGTTGAACGATTCGGACACCGGCGTGCCGATCCCGCGCGCCAGGCTGGTGGTCCAGTAGATGATCGTCTTGGTCGGGTGCTGCGCCTCGTAGGCCGCCAGGTCATGCACATCCAGTCCACTGGGATTGTTCCAGAAGAAGCCACCGGGCAG
>JAJTXO010000431.1 GCA_021463315.1 Caldilineales bacterium
CCTACTTGCCTACTCGCCTACTTTCCTACTTTCCTACTTTCCTACTTGTCTACTTGCCTACTTGCCTACTTGTCTACTTTCCTACTTTCCTACTTGCCTACTTGTCTACTTGTCTACTTGTCTACTTTCCTACTTGTCTACTTGTTTACTTCACGAGGACTGTATGGGTCTTGAGAACAAACTTGGCGACGACGGTGTATTGGTAACTTCTCTGGAGAGCATGGTCAACTGGAGCCGGGCCAATTCGGTCTGGCCTTTGCTGTTTGGCCTGGCCTGCTGCGCCATCGAGATGATCGCGACCGGCGCGCCCAGGCATGACATCGCCCGCTTCGGCTCGGAACTCTTTCGCGCCTCGCCCCGCCAGGCTGATCTGATGATCGTCTCTGGCCGGGTTAGCAACAAGATGGCGCCGATCATCAAGCGGCTCTACGAGCAGATGCCGGAGCCCAAATGGGTGATCGCCATGGGCATCTGCGCCAGCGCGGGCGGCCCCTTCAACAACTACGCCATCGTGCAAGGCGTCGATAAGATCATCCCGGTGGATGTCTATATCCCCGGCTGCCCGCCGCGACCTGAGGCGCTGCTGCAGGGGCTGTTGCTGCTGCAGAAGAAGATCAAGGGCGAGAAGTTCAGCCAGTACGATGTTGAGTTCATGCAGGCCGCGCAGAGTCGGGCGATGCGATAGTGGAGTGTAAGTGATGCAAGCAATGGCATATTCACAAGCAAAGGGTCGCTGGGGCGAGATTCTGAATCGAGTCATAGAGGACCGTGCGTCGCTAATCATCACCAGAGACGAGTGAGGAATAACCTATGACCAACGGCGCACCGGCGACGGTGGCAGAGCCCCTGGAGACAACTGAATTTCGCGATGTGGAAGCACGGCTGAAGGAACGCTTCCCCGCGGCCATCGTGGATGTGGAGCGCGCCCACGGCGAGATCGATTTCACCGTGCGCCCCGGCGATCTGCTGGCGGTGGCGCGTTTCCTGCGCGACGAGCCAGGGCTGGAGTTCGTCCATCTGGCCGATCTGACCGCCATCGACCGCAGCGAGCTGCCGCCGCGCCAGCGCACCCGACCCGGCAGCCAGGAGCGCTTCGCCAGCATCTATCACCTCTTCTCCATTCCCCACCGCCGGCGTATTCGTCTGACCGTGCCGGCCGACGGCCCCGACAGCAAACCAGCCGTGCCCAGCCTCTACCCGCTGTGGAAGGCGGCCTTCTGCATGGAGCGCGAGGCCTATGATCTGATGGGCGTCCACTACGAGGGCCACCCCGACCTGCGGCGTATCCTGTTGCCGTGGGACTGGGTGGGGCATCCGCTGCGCAAGGACCAGCCGCTGGGGGGCCAGGAAGTGCCCTTCAGCATGATCTGGAACGATCCCGATTTTGCCTCGCTGGGCCAGCAGATCATGGATCCGGCGCCGACGTTGGCCCCGCTGCCCAAGGGGGTCGATCCCAACAAGCATCTGATGCTCAACATGGGGCCGCATCACCCGGCCACCCACGGCGTGTTGCGCGTGGCGCTGGAGCTGGACGGCGAAGAGGTGATCAGCGCCCATCCCGACACCGGCTATCTGCACAGCGGCTTCGAGAAGCAGGGCGAATATATCCGCTACAAGGATTTCGTGCCCTACACCGACCGCATGGACTACACCTCGGCCATGAGCAACAACCTGGGCTACTGCCTGGCCGTGGAGAAGCTGCTGGATGTGGAGATTCCGCCGCGCTGCCAGGCCATTCGGGTGGCCGTGGCCGAGCTGCAGCGCATTGCCGCTCATCTGGTCTGGCTGGCCACGCACATCCTGGACACCAGCGGCACCGGCATGAGCCTGCTGATGTATGCCCTGCGCGAGCGCGAGATGATCCAGGACATCTTCGAGATGATCAGCGGCGCCCGCCTGACCTACACCTACGTGCGCATCGGCGGCGTCTGGCGCGACACGCCGCCCGCCTTCATCACCAAGGTGCAGGAGTTCATCGATCTCTTCCCCAGCCGGCTGGATGAATACGAGCGCATGCTGACCAAGAGCGTGGCGCTGCGCAAGCGGCTGGAAGGGGTGGGCGTGTTGAGCAAGGAGGACGCGCTGAGCCTGGGCGTCACCGGGCCGCTGCTGCGCGGCAGCGGCGTCAACTATGACCTGCGCAAGGCGGCGCCCTACAGCGGCTATGACCGCTACGAGTTCGACGTGCCGATCTCCGACCGCGGCGATTCCTATGGCCGCTATCTGATCCGGGTGCAGGAGATGCGGCAGAGCCTGCGCATCATCCGCCAGGCGCTGGCCGATATCAAGGCCAGCGAAGGGCAGCCCTGGAAGAGCAACGACCGCAAGGTGGCCCTCCCCCCGCGCGCCGAGCTGGACACCAGCATGGAGGCGCTGATCCACCACTTCAAGCTGGTGACCGAGGGGCTGCGGCCAGCGGCCGGCGAGGCCTACTTCGGCCATGAGAATCCCAAGGGGGAGCTGGGCTACTACGTCGTCTCCGACGGCAGCGCCAAGCCCTACCGCCTGCGCGTGCGCGGGCCGAGTTTTGTCAACATCTTCGCGACCGACACCATGGCCAGGGGGCACTACCTGGCTGACCTGATCGCCATCATTGGCTCCATCGACATTGTGCTCGGCGAAGTAGACCGATGATTTGGCACGATGCATGATGAATGATGAAGTCCCGGAGGACGCATCACGCATCAGGCACCTCGGGTATCCCGTATCACCCATCGTTCATCATTCATCATTTCTGACCTGCCATGCTAACTGACGCAACTGTTTCTAGAATCCGTGAATTGATGGCCCGCTATCCGCAGCCGCGTTCGGCTTTGGGGCCGGCGCTGGAGGCTGTGCAGCAGCAACTGGGCTATGTGCCGGACGAGGCCATGGTCGAGGTGGCGCGGCTGTTCGACCTGGACCCGGCCGAGGTGCGCGGCTTCGTGGGTTTCTACCACATGCTGCGCCAGGAGAAGCCGGGCGACTATCACATCGAGGTCTGCACCAACGTGCCCTGCATGTTGCGCGGCGCGGGCCAGTGCGCCGAGCAGCTCAAACAGAAACTGGGCGTCGGCTACCACGAAACGACGCCCGACGGCATGTTCACGCTCAACGAGATGGAATGCCTGGGCGCGTGTGGCACCGCGCCCATGGTCTCGGTGACCAAACGCCAGGCCAATTGGCAGCGCTACTACGAGCAACTGGAGACGCCGGGGCGCATCGACGCCATGCTGGCCGAGCTGCGCGGTCTGGCCGATCTGCCAGCCGAGCAGATGCCGGCGCCGGAGCGCCGGGTGCCGGGCGCGGAAGCTGGGTCGGCGCAGACGGGTTTCGATACGCCGCAGACGGGTTTCGATACGCCGCAGACGGCTACTCAACCCACGGAGGCGCGGCTGACCGGCCCATACCACCACAGCTACCACCCTGAGACCAACAATCTGCTGGCGCGCATCGATCTGCCGGACAGCCACAGCCTGGCGGTCTATGAAGCGAACGGCGGCTACGAGGTAGCCAAAGCGGCGCTGAGCAGCAAAAGCCCGGCCGATGTGCTGGAGACGGTCAAGGCGGCCGGTCTGCGCGGCCGCGGCGGCGCAGGCTTCCCCGCGGGCATGAAGTGGAGTTTTCTGCCGGCCGGCGTCTATCCCCGCTATCTGGTGGTCAACGCGGACGAGAGCGAGCCGGGCACCTTCAAGGATCGGCTGATCATCGAGTACGATCCGCATTCGCTGATCGAGGGCATCATTCTGGCCAGCTTCGCCACCGAGGCCAGCCATGCTTTCATCTACATCCGCGGCGAGTATTTCTTCGGCGCGCAGCGGCTGGAGCAGGCCGTGGCCGAGGCGCGGGCCAAGGGCTATGTCGGCCGGGGCATCTTCGGCAGCAAGAAGGATCTGGAGATCACCGTCCACCGCGGCGCGGGCGCGTACATCTGCGGCGAGGAGACCGCGCTGCTCAGCTCGCTGGAGGGCTATCGCGGCCATCCGCGGCTCAAGCCTCCCTTCCCGGCCGTGGAAGGGCTGTACAGCAAGCCAACCGTCGTCAACAACGTCGAAACCATCGCCCAGGTGACGCCTATCGTCAAGCACGGCGCAGCCTGGTACCGGCAATGGGGCACCGAGCGCAGCCCCGGCTTTGCCCTCTACGCGTTGAGCGGCCAGGTGAAGCGGCCCGGCGTCTATGAGCTGCCCTACAACACCACGCTGCGCCAGTTGATCTACGACTACGCCGGCGGCACGGTGGACGACCAGCCTATCAAGTCGATCATCCCCGGCGGGCTCTCCATGCCGCATCTGGCCGTGGACAAGCTGGATACCCCCATGGACTTCGAGAGCATCGTCG
>JAJTXO010000432.1 GCA_021463315.1 Caldilineales bacterium
CGGTCTCGATACGAGCCTGGCGGCGACTCTCGACGCTCAAAAGCATGTCGCGTTTCAGTGCCTGGTCCGCCAGGCGCCGCCAGGCTCTACTCGACCTACACTGGCCCGTCGTGTTGACCAACCAGATTCAAACACACCCTTGTCTACTTGCCTACTTGTCTACTTGCCTACTTGTCTACTTGTCTACTTGTCTACTTGTCTACTTCCTACTTCCTACTTCCTAACTTCCTACTCACCCACCAAGCCCCGAATCGCAGCCGCGGCCTGGCGCTGATCCTGGAACTGGATGGCGTGCATGCCCAGGCCGGCCGCGGCCGCCACGTTGGCCGGCATGTCGTCCACGAAGATAGCCTCGTGGGGCGCCACGCCCAGGCGGTCCAGGGTCAGGCGATAGATGGCGGGGTCGGGCTTCCTGACGCCGACGCGCGCCGAGTTGACCACCAGGTCGAAGCGGTGCAGGATATCCAGCTTGGCGTGCAGAAACTGCTGCTCCAGGTCGGTCGCGGCGTTGCTCAGCACGGCCACCTGGAAGTCGGGCGGCCGGCGCAGGCTGTCGGCCAGGTCGAGCAGCTCGTGGCTCAGCGTTTCGTCGGCGAACCAGCGCAGGATCAGATTGGGCTGGTCCGCCTCCCAGCGCAGGCCAAAGCGGGCGTGCAGCCGGCGGTCGAACTCCTCAGCGTCGATCTGGCCCACCAGCGCCAGATCCCAGTCGGCGTTGTCCAGCAGCTCAGCGGTCAAGCGATCGGCCGTCACGCCAAGCTGGGCGGCCAGCCGGCGCGCGCTGGGCGCGTTGTGCGGCATGGTCACCAGCACGCCGCCGAAGTCGAGAATCAGCGCACGGATTGTGTGATGTTGCGCATGGGTCATGGGTGTCTCCGGGTGGGATTATACCACACTTCCTGCCAGACTTCGGAAGTCGCTCCACACCCGCCCTGCGGCGCGGGAGTCTCGATCTGCCCCTGACGGGGTGCTGCGTAAAGACCGGCCAGAGCGGCAGGTAAGATTATTCCGTGAGGCAACGATTGGTCAAAAGTAAGATTTGCAGTGAGGCAATTCACTTTCTTGACAAGCTTAGTGAAAAGTTGTACACTGCCGGCCAGTGGTGGATTTCACTACTCAGTGCGGATTGAACTCGTGGCGCTGATATGATGCGGCGCAGCATGATGTCATTCCGCAGCGGGCCTTGATGGGTCAACGGTTCCTTCGTCGTCCGAAAAGCGGATGGGCCAAGAGGTCGAATAACAGCAGGCAGGAGGATACCTATGTCAAGCACAAGTAGCCGCGATTTTTCTGAGACCGCCCCCCCCCCCGGCTCGAAGCGGCGGAAGCAAACATTTTTCTATCGGCGACGAGACGTTGACGTCCTGTTGCTGACGGCCTTACTCCTTGCGCTGCTGGCGCTTTTCACCCTGGCATCCAGCCAAGCTGACGAAGGGGACGTCATCGTGGCATCGGCGAACTCAGCGCAGAATTCTCACAGCGCCACTTTGTTGACCGATGGACGCGTCCTCGTGGCAGGGGGCTGGAGCGGGACCACAGCCATTGCAACCGCTGATTTGCGGGTGGACAATCCCACGCAGAACTACGGCTTGCTTCTGCGCCAGGCGTCGGCCGCGGGCTACGTGATCTACGACTTCTGCAGCGAACGCGGTGTATCGCCATGCACCGCGGCGCAAGCGCCTCAACTGACTGTATGGTATCGTTGATGAATAAGCGATAGAACGTCAAGGAGATATAGATCATGTGGCAACAAAGAATGATAAGACTAGGGATGGGCGCGCTGCTGGCTCTCAGCCTGATCGGGATTGATGCACCTGCGAAGCCGGCGGCCCCCCAAGCGCAGGCCCAAGAACCGTCAACTTTCGATTGCGCAGCAGTGACGGAAATCCCACAGCAGGAATGCGAGGCGCTGGTGGCCTTCTACATCAGTACCGGGGGCGCCAATTGGTACAACAACACCGGCTGGTTACACACGATGACACCGTGCAGTTGGTTCGGCGTCACGTGCGATGCGGGCCATGTCAGTCGTTTGGAAATGGATCAAAACATTCCAGATGGCACACTCTCGCCCGAATTGGCCCACTTAGCCGAGTTGAAAGTTCTAAGGCTGACTTTTAATGGGCTGACCGGAGAGATCCCAGCACAAATTGGAGATTTGACCAACTTGTTGCGGTTGGACTTGAGCGGCGATTTGTTGAGCGGCCCCATCCCAATGACGCTTGGCAATCTCACTAATCTTGAAGGACTGTTTCTGTACTACAACCAGCTAACCGGCCCCATTCCCCGCGAACTGGGGAAACTGGTCAACCTTAATCGTCTTCTGTTGTTCCATAATCAATTGAGCGGCCCCATCCCGGCTGAGCTGGGCAATATGAGTAGCTTGATCTTCATGGGTCTAGAAGACAATCAGTTGAGTGGTTCCATTCCCCCAAGCCTTGGCCAACTGACCAACCTGTGCGATCTCGACCTGAGCAGCAACCAGTTGACCGGAACGCTGCCGCCCGAGCTGGGCAACCTAACGCGCATCGGCTGGTGTCGCTCCCCAGCCGATGCTTTCGGTGAAGATAACAATCCCGGAGTGGATTGGCTCTCGCCCCGCTATCCTCAGCCTAATGTAGGCTACATCAACTTCGCCGGCAACCACCTGAGCGGACCGGTGCCAGTAGAGCTGGGCCAACTGACCGAGACATCCGGCCTTAACATCGGCTGCAACATGTTTTCAGGCGATTTGCCCTATGCTGTGTCGCACGTCATCCGTTGGGGTTCCCTCGATTTCAATGCGCTCACAGGATACGATCCGGTCGTTTACCCGCATTGGTACTGGTATCTGACCCAAACCGTGGCGCCCACCAATCTGACGGTCACCGGCAGTAGCAACGGTGGGCCGATTACCCTAAACTGGACGCCCATTGCCTACACCGAACACACGGGCTACTACGAGATCAGCAATGCCACGGCGCCGGGTGGGCCGTGGACGCTGTACGGCCAGACCGCGGACAAGACGGTGAGTTCGGCCACGGTGATGTTGCCGCCGCGCGCGACGCCGTACTATTTCCGTTTGCGCACGGTCACAGAACCGCACGGCAGCGGCGTCAATTACGGGGATTGTTATGCGTGGCAGCCGAACCGGGTAATCAGCGAGTACACCGAGGTGGTGGCCAGCGGCGCCGGGCAGCCCACGCCGACCCACACAGCGACGCCTACGGCCAGCCCGACCGCCACGGCGACGGCAACACCTACCGCGACCGCTACTGCGACGCCAACGGCCACATCGACTGCGACCGCAACGCGGACGACGACGCCCAGCCCGACGCCGACCGCTACCGCGACGCCCACCGGCACATGGACGCCCACGGCGACCCCCAGCGCCACTGCTACGCCAACGACCAGCGCCACCCCATTGCGGCTGTGGCTGCCGTTGATTTTGCGTTGAGGCGTGGGCCTATCAAGCTTGAGGACTTTTCACTATGCACTGGCGCGATGATGCGCAGGCCATCGTGAAACAAGGCCAGCAACGTCGGCATCAATACCTACGACCCATGCTGATCGTATTGTCTCACCTCAGAATCTTGCCGAAGGGTATTCGTTGCCTCACGGTATGATCTTTCTTGCCGTTTGGGGGGAGCTGGCAGCTCCGGATCCGGCAGTAGGGGGGGTGAACCCATCTGTTTCGCTTAACGCGCGAACAGCCCCTATGCCATGGTAGCATCAGACGACCTGAGATCTAGTTTCCAGAGGGCCTCCTGGCGCGCTTCGATCTGGCGCAAGAGTTCAGCCCGGTGGAGAGTCTGGTAGATCTGACGCGGGCGAGACTTGACAGCTTCAGGAAGGATTTTCAGTGAGACAATGCGCGCGGTTGAGCAATCCCCGGCATCATGCTATAATCTACGCCCTGGCAACTCTGTTCCTACAGCCGAGCGATCGCTATGACTCACGCCCACCTGCTCAACGTCCTCAGCCCCACCGAACAGCTCGATCTCAACGAGCTGTATGCCTCGCTGGATCCTGGCATTCAGGTGACGACAGGCCTGTCCCTGCCCGATCCGGCCAGCTTCGACATCCTGATCGCCGGCCAGCCCACCCTGGCGCAGTTCCGGGCCAGCCCGAACCTGGCCGCGCTGGTCATTCCCTTCGCCGGCCTGCCCGAGGAGACGGCCGCGCTGCTGCTGGACCCGGCCAACGGTCTGGGCCACGTCGCGGTCTACAACTTGCATCACAACTCGGCGCAGACGGCCGAGATGGCGCTGGCGCTGCTGCTGGCCGCGGCTCGCCTTCTGGTTCCCAACGATCAGGCGCTGCGCCGCGGCG
>JAJTXO010000433.1 GCA_021463315.1 Caldilineales bacterium
GGCCGGCGCCAGGCGCACGATCTCCCAACTGGGCAGATCCACCCGGCTCAGAACCAGCACCAACAACGCCATGGCCAGCAGCGCCAGATGCGACGCCAGCCGGACGGGCGTCACGGTGTCCCCGCGGAATGTCATCCAGGCCCGCGCCAACGTGCGCCAGGCCAAGACCATCATGGACGTGCGCTGCGGCCGATCAAGGGACGGGGGAGGGGTGTCGGAGCCCAGCTCGGCCTGGTCTGGCCGGTTGGGCATCGGGGCCGCAGCATCCTCCACGGGCGATGGATGCTGGGAGGCCGAAGGTTTGTCGCTTGAATCCATACGTTACATCGAAAGGTGGAGCGTCGAGAGAAATTCCTCGTTATCGCGGGTGCGCGATATGCGCTCCAGCAGCGGTTGCAAGGCCTCCATGCCGCCGCCCAGGGCGTCGATCATGCGGCGCATGGTCCAAACTCGCTGCAAGGTCGGTTCGTCGATCAACAGCTCTTCGCGGCGGGTGCCGGAACGCTCGATGTCGAAGGCGGGGAAAACGCGCCGCTCAGACATACGCCGGTTCAGGTGCAGCTCCATGTTGCCGGTGCCCTTGAATTCCTCGTAGATCACATCGTCCATGCGGCTGCCGGTGTCCACCAACGCGGTGGCGATGATGGTCAGGCTGCCGCCTTCTTCGATGTTACGAGCAGCGCCGAAGAAGCCTTTGGGCGGATAGAGCGCGGCCGGGTCGAGACCGCCGGACAGGGTGCGGCCGCTGGGGGGCACCACCAGATTGTATGCGCGTCCCAGACGGGTGATCGAATCCAGCAGAATCACCACATCCCGGCCACCCTCCACCAGGCGCTTGGCGCGCGCCAGGGCCATCTCAGCCACGCGCACATGGCTCTGCACCGGATCGTCGAAGGTGGAGCTGATGACCTCAGCCTCCACGGAGCGATCCATGTCGGTGACTTCTTCCGGGCGCTCGCCGATCAAGACTACCATCATGTGCAGATCGTTGTAGTTGGCGCTCATACCATTGGCGATCTGTTTGAGGATGGTGGTCTTGCCAGCCTTGGGAGGCGAGACGATCAGGCCGCGCTGGCCACGACCGATGGGAGAGACCAAGTCGATCAGGCGGGTGGCCAGAATCCCCGGGCTGGTGGAGAGGTGAATCTGTTCATTGGGAAAGATGGGGGTCAGGCGTTCGAAGGCTGGGCGCAGCTTGGCCTCCTCCGGGTCGAGTCCGTTGACCGTCTCGACCTTGAGCAGACCGAAGTACTTCTCAGACTCCTTGGGAGGGCGAACCTGGCCAATCACCAGATCGCCGGTGCGCAGGCCGAAGCGGCGGATCTGGCTCTGCGAGACATAGACATCCTCGCGGCCTGGCAACAGGTGATCGGAGCGCAAGAAGCCGATGCCGTCCTGGACCACATCCAGAACACCACCCCCGAAGATATAGCCTTGTGCCTCGGCGCTGGCCCGCAACAGACGCATGATCAGATCACCCTTCTTCATGCGGGTGAAGCCGGTGATCTGCAGTTCCCTGGCCAGAGCTTGCAGCTCATCCAGGTTTCTCATTTCAAGATCGGAAACATTCACGTTGATTACTCCTGCGTGGTAAAAACAGTTTGCTTTTTTTGGGTTAGAGGTATCATCTCAAAGAGCCGGGGGCAAGACTTCCGAAGTCTTCCCCAATTCATTGAGATGATCCGGTTAGAGAGAATTACACGCGCGTCCAGCCGGCCGACCCATCGCTCGCCTGCCAATGGCCCGATGGCTCGTTGCACCGCGCATCGAGCGCGGCGCACAGTTCCACCTGCGCGTTAACCTATGGTGTTAGACACGAGGCCAATGGCTCAAGAAGCGCGGTTACAGAAGAGGGCGGGCCGCTGCAAACAGCGACCATGATTGCCCTGCTCTTCTCAGCGTTCGCTGGGAAATCCCGACAATTTGATACAATGGCACTGAGCGATCGGTGGGTAGATGGAGGGGAGGCCGGTTCGCGAGGGGGAGGAACTCTGGCGAAAAGCACTGCACTACGTTGAGGGAAAGCTGAAGGAACCGGTCCCCGACGCCGCAGCTGTCCGGCTGGCGAACCAAAAACCGATGTGCGGCAAGAGCGTGGTTTCTCTTTATCTACGGTCGCTACTCAGACGTCGGGCACAGGGGGTTGTCGCTTTCCAGTGTCCAGCGCCGATGGCTGAGTAGTTACTTTCTACTTTACAGATGGGGCGATTATAGCATCAGTCGCCGAGCGCGTCAAATTGATTTGCCTTCAGCCAGCCTGACCGGCGTCCTGGCAGGCCGAACGCTGCCTCAGTCGACCACAAAGGCCAATCGGACGAGGGCGCGATACTCGATGATTTCATTTTCCATGACCCGCGCTGTGTACTGGATGATCTCTAAATCGCTGATGCCGTGCAGGCTCTTGGACGCGCCAGCCAGCGCATTGCGGGCTGCGTCCTCCCAGCCGACCGAGGAACTGCCGATCAGATCGATCACTTTGCTAACTGCCATGTTGTTTGCTCCTTGCAACGAGGTTCGAAGCCGGCGCCTGGTGGCGGGCGCAGCGGGCGCTCCAAACCGGCATGGGGGCCATGATACCATAGCATCGACTCCTGGTGCAATTCTCACGATTCGTCCTCGCTGGTATAATGGCCCTGTGCGAATAGCGATGCTCTCCAAAGCCGTGATTGTGGGCGCCTACCAGCGCAAGTTGGAGGAGTTGGCGCGCCTGCCAGAGGTCGAGCTGACCGTGTTGACGCCGCCGGCCTGGCGTGACAGCCGCGGCGAAACCCGCCTGGAACGAACCTATACCACCGGCTACCACCTGCGCGCCACGCCGATTGCCCTCAACGGCCACTTTCACACCCACTTCTACCCACGCCTGGGCCACGAGCTGGCGGCCGCGCGTCCCGATCTGCTCCACGTGGACGAGGAGCCCTACAATCTGGCCACGTGGCAGGCGCTGCGTTGGGCCCATCGCCACGGCCGGCCCGCGCTCTTCTTCACCTGGCAGAACCTGGCCCGCCGCTATCCACCCCCCTTCCGTTGGATCGAGCGCTACAGCTATCGGCACAGCACCCATGCCCTCGCCGGCAACCAGGAGGCGCGCCAGGTGTTGCTGAACAAAGGCTATGCCGCGCCGGTGACGGTGATCCCGCAGTTCGGCATCGATCCCCATCTGTTCGAGCGCCACGCCCAGCCGCCGCTGGTAGCGCCTTCGCCCACACATCCGCTGACCGTGGGCTATGCGGGCGGGCTAATCCCAGAGAAAGGGGTGGACGATCTGCTGCACGCGCTGGCCCTGGGCCGCGGGCTGGCAGCCGACGGGCCGGGGCCTTGGCGGCTGTTGGTGGCCGGCGGCGGCGCGCAGCAGCCCGCACTGGAGCGCCTGGCCAGCCAACTGGAGCTGGCTGAGCAGGTGCTCTTTCTGGGACGGGTCAGATCCACCGAAATGCCGGCCTTCTTTGCCAGCATCGACGTGCTGGTGCTGCCCAGCCGCACCACAGCAACCTGGAAAGAACAGTTTGGCCGGGTGCTGGTGGAGGCCATGGCCTGCCAGACGCCGGTTATCGGCTCCGACAGCGGCGAGATCCCCCATGTCATCGGCGAGGCTGGGCTGATTTTCCCGGAAGGCGACCGGCCGGCGTTGGCTGGCTTGCTGCAGCGGCTGGCCAGGGACGCTGCGCTGCGCGCTGAGCTGGGCCGGCTGGGCCGCAGTCGGGTCCTGGCCCACTTCACACAGCAACGGATCGCCGCGGCCACCTATCGGGTCTATCAGCAGATGCTTGGCAGCGTCTGAGCGTGGCCCGGCTGCAGGTCGCCGCCAGAGCCGGGCGGGACGCCCTGTCGATCATGGTTCGGCCCGGCTGCGGGTCGCCGCCAGAGCCGGGCGGGACGCCCTGTCGATCATGGTTCGGGCTGGCTGCGGGTCGCCACCGGAGCCGGGCGGGACGCCCTGTCGATCATGGGCTGAGGGCCAGGAAGAGAGTGAGTGCGCAATCCCCGGAGAATCGGAGAGCGCTCTGGATTGCCCGGGCCAGAGCGCTCTCTATCGGAAAAAGGAGGAGAAGAAGAGACTGATCATCTCTACATCAGGCAGTTTAGCACGGTAACGATTTCGGTGCTGGACGTGAAACCTACGTTTACCCTACGGTCTGCTGCTGTTCCGCCAGGACACCTTCAGACGGCTCTGCATCGCCTGTGGCGGCGATCTCTTCGGACGCGGCAGGCGCCGCGCTGTCGTCCGACGCGTCGCTGTCGTCCGGCGCGGCGCTGTCGTCCGGCGCGGCGCTGTCGGACGCGGCCGACGCGTCGCTGTCGGACGCGGCC
>JAJTXO010000434.1 GCA_021463315.1 Caldilineales bacterium
GGTGCTCATGGTGCCGGCCCAAACCACCACGGCCAGCAGCGCGAAGGCCAGCGGGATCTCGTAGCTCACCAACTGGGCCACCACGCGGAAGCCGCCCAACAGCGCGTACTTGTTGTTGGAGGCCCAGCCCGCCATCAGCGCGCCCAGCGCCGCGATGCTGCTCATGGCGATGAAGTAGAGCAGACCCACCGACAAGTTGGCGCCGATCAGGCCCGCGCTGATGGGAATGATGGCCGCCACCATGATGATCTGCATCACCATCAAGGCCGGGGCCAGGTTGAACGACACCCGGTCAGCCCCTTCAGGGGTGACATCTTCCTTGGTCAGCAGCTTGACGATGTCGGCCAGCGTCTGCAAGACGCCATAGGGACCGGCGCGGTTGGGGCCGATGCGGTCTTGCAGGCGGGCGGCGATCTTGCGCTCCAGCCAGATCAGGACAATGGCCGAAGTGAGCACGCCCCCCACCACCAGCAGCACGCCGATGACATCGCCAATCAGATTGGCTACCCATTCCTGCATCCCCGCGCTCAGCAGCACTTGATGGAACCAGGGACCGATCTGCGAGGGATCACGAATCATGTCGAATATGTTCATCTAGCTTACTCCAGACTCGTGCGCCGCGAGCGCCCGACTACTGCCACTTCAGCGCGCCTGTCTTCCAGGCGTAGACCAGACCATCGAACAACAGGAAGATGAAGATGACAGCCTGCAGCAGGGCATAGAAGCCCAGGCCGCCATAGGACACCGCCCAGGGGAAGAGGAACACCGCCTCGATGTCGAAGATGACGAAGATCAGGGCGAAGAGATAGTACTGCGCCTTGAACTGGGCCCAGGCATCGCCATAGGTCTCGACGCCGCATTCATAGGTGGAGTTCTTGAGCTTGTTGGGCTTCTTGGGACGGAGGAGCCAGGCCACGCCCACGCCAATGAAGGGCAGGGCAATGCCGACCAGCGCGAGAATCAGGATGAACTGAAAGTTGGCTAGTGCCATGCGAAATCCTCCGAGGGGAGTTCCTGGGCAGCGGCGCGGCCTGGCCAGGTTGGGACGGAGCCAGACAGCCGCCGGCGGAGAGTGATGGCCCCGAACAACGGGCCACGCGCAGGAAATTGTAGAAACTGGAACAAACGCCGGGATTATACCACAAGGCGCAGGAAATCAAAAAGCCGTTCTGCCGTTGCGCTGATCAACGTGCGGGCAAGATATGGCTTTTCGGGGCGGACTGCACCCTCGCAGTGGGATATGCCATGCCGATTCATTCAGCTCAGGTTTGTAGCCTGCCTGTGAATGAACTGTGTGCATTGTAGCACATGGGGGCGAAATTAGACAAACCCGGCAAGCATCGCGCGGGGGCTATCCCTGTCGAGCGTGCCGCAGGTTGGGCTGTGTGCTTGTCCCTGTGGTATAATCCGCGCCATGTCCGTCATCATCGGCAGCAATCTGGCCCGACGTTTCGGCCCGCTGGACGTGTTCCAGGGGGTCGATTTGCGCGTCGAGAAGGGCGATCGCATCGGTCTGGTCGGTCCCAACGGCGAGGGCAAGACCACCCTGCTGCGCATCCTGGCCGGTCTGGACGCGCCCAACGACGGCGTGCTGACCCGCATGAAGGGTCTCACCATCGGCTACCTGCCCCAGGACCCGCCCCCCGTGGGCGATGCGACGCTGTGGGACGACGTGGCCACGCAGTTCGATCAACTACGCCGCCAGGCCGAGGCGCTGCACCGGCTGGAGGAGCGCATGGCCGATCCCGCCGACTACGAGGCCGCGCTGGCCGAGTATGGCCCGCGCCAGGCCGCGTTCGAGGCCGCCGGCGGCTATCAGTGGGAGCTGCGCATGCGCCAGGTGCTCACCGGGCTGGGCTTCCCCCCGGCCGAGCACCATATGCCGCTGGCCCATCTCAGCGGCGGGCAGAGGACGCGCGGCCTGCTGGCCCGGCTGATCCTGCAGCAGCCCGACCTGCTGCTGATGGACGAGCCGACCAACCATCTGGACCTGCACGCCACCGAATGGCTGGAGCAAACCCTGTTGCAGTGGAACGGCAGCATGGTGGTGGTCTCCCACGATCGCTATTTCCTCGACCGGGTGGCGACGCGCATCTGGGAGCTGGCCAGCCAGCGGCTGGAGGCCTACCGCGGCAACTACAGCGCCTATGTGCAACAGCGCACCGAGCGCCGCGAGCGCCAGCGCAAGGAATGGCAGCGCCAGCAGCAGGTCATCGCCAAGGAAGAGGACTTCATCCGCCGCAACATCGCCGGCCAGAACACCAAACAGGCCCAAGGCCGGCGCACCCGACTGGAGCGCATGATCAAAGAAGGGGGCCTGATCGATCTGCCCAAGGAGCAGCGCGCCATCCGCCTGCACATGGACGCCCGGCTGCGCAGCGGCAACATCGTCCTGCGCAGCCTCGATCTGGCCATCGGCTATCGCGCCCAAGCTGGCCAGGCCGCACGCCGCGAGGATATCTCCGGCGGCCATGAGTTCATCGCCAGCCGCCTGCCGGTCAGCCAGCAGGACACCCTGCTCTTCCGCAGCGAAGATCTGGAGCTGAAGCGCGGCGAGCGGGCCGCGCTGCTGGGCCCCAACGGCGCGGGCAAATCCACCTTTCTCAAGACCCTGCTGGGCCAGACGCCGCCGCTGGAGGGCCGGCTGCGGATCGGCGCCAGCGTGCAGGTCGGCTACCTGGCCCAGGCCCACAGCGAGCTGCGCCCCGACATCAGCGCGCTGGACGCCATCCTGGAGAAGGCGCCCCGCATGGAGATCGGCGAGGCGCGCGGCCTGCTGGGCCGCTTCCTTTTCTCCGGCGACGACGTCTACAAGCGCATCGAAGTGCTCAGCGGCGGCCAGCGCAGCCGCATCGCTCTGGCCCGCCTGACCCTACAAGGCGCCAACCTGCTGGTGCTGGACGAGCCGACCAACCATCTGGACATCACCTCGCAGGAGGTGCTGGAGGATGTATTGACCAGCTTCCCCGGCACGGTGCTGCTGGTGACCCACGATCGCTATCTGGTGGACGCGGTCGCGACCCAGGTTTGGATGATCGACGACGGCGAGCTGCGCGCCTATCCTGGCAACTACACGGCCTATCTGGCCGCCCAGGCAGCCGAAGCAGCCGCAGCCGCGGCCGCGGTGGCCGCCTCCAACGGAACCGGCCAGCCCACCGACGCGCAGATGCAGCGCGAGCGGGCCAAAGAGGAGCGCCGCCAGCGCAAGCAGCTCGAGGCGCGCGCGGCCGAGGCCGATCGCCTGGCCGAGCTGGTCGAAGGCATGGAGCAGCGGCTGGCCAGCCTGGCCGTCGAGCTGGAGCAGGCCAGCAGCGCCCAGGACACCCGACGAGTCGAGGCATTGGGCCGCGAGTATCAGGCAGTGGACGAGCGGCTGCATCAGCTCATGGAAGAATGGGCCGAACTGGCGACATAACCCCGGCACCCTGAAGGACGCCCTGTCATGCTGAGTTATGCCCTGTCATGCTGAGGCTTGGCGAAGCATCCCGTGCGCCCGCCAACAAGAGATGCTTCGCCGAGCCTCAGCATGACGGTGTGCCATGTCATGCTGAGTTATGCCCTGTCATGCTGAGTTGCGCCCTGTCATGCTGAGGCTTGGCGAAGCATCCCCGTGCGCCCGCCAACGCACATACTCTATGGTCCTTACCATGAACGAACCATCTGGCAAGATCGTCATCGGCCTGACCGGCAACATCGGCGTAGGCAAAAGCACCGTCATGGCGCTGCTGGCCGAGCTGGGCGCGGCCGGCATCGACGCGGACAAGGTCGCCCACCAGGTGATGGAGCCAGGCCAGCCAGCCTACAGCCACATCGTCGCCCGCTTCGGCCCGCAGATCGCACCCGCCAACGGTCCCATCGACCGGCTGCGCCTGGGCCACACTCCATGGCGGCAAGCACACATCGCGCCTGCACGACATCTTCGACGCGGCCGTGGTGGACTACCAGCTCAAGCACTCGCCCGACATTGAGATGATGACCAGCGGCGAAGATGAAAACTCGCTCGAAGAATCCATGCGCGACGCCGCGATCTACGGCCACCCCAGCTACGGCGAGCCATACGCCAAACTGCTTGTGCTGGTTGTCGCGGCGCCAGACACCAAGCTTGAAGAGCAGGCGGAAGCGCTCGCAAAATCCGTCAAGCCCGAGTAGTCTGCGGCCGCCATGGCCATCTCGTTCGATTTTTCCAACATCACGGGCGAAGTCATCCTGGGCGGCGTGCTGATCGCCTGCGCGCGCGTGTTTGACGTCAGCCTGGGCGTACTGCGCATGGCGGCGCAGGCCCAGGGCCGCAAGAAGGCGGCCT
>JAJTXO010000435.1 GCA_021463315.1 Caldilineales bacterium
GGTATCCGTTGTGGCTTGGTTGGAATTGAACGACGGAGACCCTCCGTATCTCCCCGATGAGTTGTACACGGTGTTCATTCGTCCCACACAGCCGGGCGGCGCCGGTTGACCCGCTCTCACGTCCACATTGTACGTGCGATAGTTGGAGCCTGAGTCAGGATCGGGATCGGAATAAATCTCGAAATGCCTGATCGCTGTACGGAAGATAATTGCCGCAGACTTCAGGGCAGGGTAGTTGGTGGTAATGTATTGTCCATATGGGTTTGAGTATCCATTCTCCCACTCGTTCGGGATAGTGTCTCTGACGGCCTCATCAACCGCTCCATACGTAGGAAGTAAGCTATCCGGCGATGGGCAGAAGCGACCTGATTTGACCATTAGAGCGCCTATTGGCGAACGATCATTGATGGTTTGGTTGACTTCCAGTTTCTCAGACTCCGCCGTCGATCGGACAGAACCAGTAAGAACCAGCGACAAGCCCATCACCATAGCGACCAAAATTCGTCTGGTACAAGTTGCAGTATAAGCCTTCATGCCCTGGCTCTCCTTATTTCCACTCTACGGTCACTTTGTAACTAACAGGCATATCCTGATCCCATGAGTTTATCCACGACGAGGATCGATCTCGCGACAAATTGAACGGGATGGCTTTTCTTGACAATGGCCGGATGAATGACCCATCGGAGGTTACAGCGAATGTAATCTCGGTGGGAGAAACATTGCTAACATCAAGAGCTTCCCACCCAGGTCGTTCTGTTGGCCCAGGCGCCCAGAGACCGCACCGCGCTACAAACAGCAAGACGCCACCATCAGGCGACCATCTCGGGTTAACAAAATCTGCGCCACTACCAAGCAAACCCCCAAATTCGACCACGGGTGGAAATTCGAGGTCCTCTCGTCTCACTAAATAACGCGTATCTCCGGTCACGAGATCGTATACGAAAACCCCCGAACTATCGGCAACAGCAAGCCTTCTACCATCAGCACTCCAATCGATGTTGGTCCAAAAGGCGG
Organism: Caldilineales bacterium; assembly: GCA_021463315.1. Lineage (GTDB taxonomy): Bacteria > Chloroflexota > Anaerolineae > JAAEKA01 > JAAEKA01 > JAAEKA01. The sequence continues at coordinate 1,015 of JAJTXO010000435.1, forward strand.
CATCCGACTCGAATTGAGCAATGACCTCAAGGTTCTTCAATTCTACCAAGTAGATCATTTGAACATCTTTTGCGGAGAATAACACCGCCGCCGTCTGTCTATCGGGAGACGTCGAGACTTCTGAGTGCCTCCACGCGCCTGGCTGAACCTCCGGCAGCCTCAACAAGACCGTAGCCTCCATTGCGTCACCTTGTTTCCGAAGCATTACAGGTTGTTCTTTTTCCACCACCACCAATGTGCCATCGGGACCTGGCTGTGCCATTGGTGATTGGTTGATGAAGGGTGTACCAATGTCTGCTCGAATCAATTCGCTTTGCGCACGTCCGATGTCATAGCGAAGAAGATCGAACAGGACGTTGTCTTCGTTAATCCGCTTTGACAGGTAATAGAGGGTTTCACCATCAGCGCCCCAACTCAAATTCTGCGCGTTTTCGAGCCACAAATCCACCTGATTTGTTTTCAGGTTCCAACGGTATTGATCATGAGTATAGGAACCGTCGCTCAATGGCTTCTCGCCAGGCATAGACAAAAGCACCGTGTCATCATCGAGCATCCACGCTTCTGAAGAAGTTGAAATTGACTGGTGTTCGTTCGGGAGAAAAGGCAGAAGTCTGGGGTCGGCAAATCGAATGTTGTCCAGTTCCGGAACGGTAACTACATCGAAGTCTGGCACCGGCACTCGATATGGCTCCGCCCCCCACATCGGCACCGCATCGGTCAATGGCAGGGTAGGTGTCGGTAGCGGCGCAAGCAATTCGGCCGCCGTATCTGTTACGACTTGCGACGCCGCGGGTGAGACTCCCTCCACCAGGGGTGTAGCAAGGATTTGCGATGCAGCGACAGGTTCCTCTGCTGTGGCGCCGTCAGTTGGCTGCGTCTCCGGCCCACACGCGCTGAGCGCCAGAGCCGCCAAGAAAACTGCGATACAGACCCGTTTCATGTCGAACCCTCCTGAGACAAGTCACTGATAAAGGCGTGAAAGACGAGTGCGTAGCCATGGAATTGGTCCTAACTTCCATCCACGCCCGCTATTCCAAGCAGCTTGATTGTACCACACAGGGGGGAGGGAATGTCAAACCGGGCGGGCAATGCAGAAGCCGCCGGATGTGCGATGAGAACGAAATCGTGCCAGGTTCCAGTTTCCTTACGGCTCAACCACTCGAGCGCGCAGGATGACACTACGAGACAAGCCGTCGCCCATCCGCGGCTCGACGCGCAGGGTGAGCGCCGTCTGCTGGCCTGACCGGGCGGTTGCGTCCACGAACACATGCGCCTCGAACGCCTGCTCCAGATAGGGCGGCAGGACGACCGGGTCGGTCACCGACGGTTCGCTGCCGTCGCCCAGCAGACACTGCTTGTCCACGCACAACGACGTGCGCCAGCGCTGGCCGCCGGCGTGCTCCAGCGCGATCACCACCGTCATGGACTGGTCGGTAGCGTTGACCACCTTGAAGTCGAACACCTCTTCGGCGCCTGGCTGCACGGCCCGGTCGGCGTCGATGGCCTCGAGCAACAGCACGCTATCGGTGGGCGTCATCTCGCCCAGCGCGGCCGCGCCCTCCGGGCCAGGGCTGACCGCGCGTGTGGCAGGACGAGCCGGGCTGACGCAGCCTGCCAGTACGATGAAAACGAACAATGTTACGCTTACCAATTGAACTGTTCTCATCTCAATCACGTTGCACAACAGCTCCAGGGATTCGAAATCCCTGGCTGACAGCACGAAGGCCCCTCAGGGCCTAGCAGAGAGTCTTTCCAGCGGCTGTGGCCGCTGTGGGTTGTCAGGTGGTGAATTCCATCCGCCGGACTCAGGGCCTGGCGGGGCTTGTTCCTAGCGGCTGAGGCCGCTTCGTGTTGTCAGACGGTGAATTCCATTCACCGGGCTGTGGAGAGCTACGCATCACGTGTCACGCTCTGCACCTGCTCTCGGATCGTCCGCAGAAACGCCGCCGAGCGCACGTTGCGCTCCAACTGATAGACGATGTAGCCGTGCAGCAGCCGCTCCAACTCGGCGTGCAGGCCGGCGCTCAGGTTGAGCTGCGCCACCTGCTCCCACTCGCGGGTCTGGATGAAGCGCAGCGCCTTGAACAACGGCAGCGGCAGCGTCTCGGCGCCGATGCGGCCTTCACCGTGTTTCGGGCACAGCACACCGCCGTCGACGATGCTGAAGTAGTTGGTCACTGGCTCCAGCGCCGCCTGGCAGGCCACGCAGGTGAACAGTTGCGGCTGATAGCCGGCCAGCGCCAGCAGGTGCAGGTCGTAGAAGCGGGCCGCCAAAGCCAGCGTCTCCTCCTTGCATGCCGCCAGCCGCGCCAAAGTTTCACGCAGCAGCCGCCACATGGCCGGGTGCGCGTCCTGTTCCTGGGTGAAGCCGTCCAGCAGCTCGGTCACGTAGTAGGCATAGCTGGTGCGCAGCAGGCTCTCCCGCAGCGGCAGGTAGGGTTCGATCATCTCGGCCTGCGTCACCAGGTCCCAGGTACGCGCTTTGGCGATCAGCAGCGTGCTGAGGGTGAACAGCTCCACATGGCCGGCCTTGCGGCTCTGCGTCTTGCGCACCCCCTTGCCCAGCAGCACCAACTTGCCGTGGGTGGGCGTGAAGACCGTCAGCAGTCGGTCCGCCTCGCCGTAGTCGCGCCGTTTCAGCACGATGGCCTCGCTGCGATAGAGTCGCTGGCGACGCTCGGCCTGGTCGCTCATGGCCGGGCTGCCTCTTGCAGATGGCGCGGCAGAAAAGCCAGCGGCAAGAGCTGCGCCGCGCTGCGGGTGGTGATGTTGCCGGCCAGGTCGACGATCATGACCGGCATCTCCGGCGCGAACTCCACCATCACCTGCCGGCAGGCGCCGCAGGGGCTGGCGCCGATCTCGGTGGCTACCACCAACAGGGCAAATTCAGTCTCCCCTTCGGACACCGCCTTGAGGATGGCAACCCGCTCCGCGCAGACGGTCATGCCGTAGGAGGCGTTCTCGATGTTGCAACCGGTGTAGATCTGGCCTGACTCGGTGAACAGAGCCGCGCCGACAGCGAAATTGGAATAGGGCACATAGGCGCGCTGGCGGGCGGCGATGGCCCGGCTGACCAGGTCCTGGATGATTTCTTCGTTGAGCATGGGTTTGTTCCCTTTGGCTTAGCCGATTACAGAATAGACGCCCATGCGCTGGGCGTAAAACCGTGGATGAAAACCCTGCGGGCTCGGTCAGAGACCGGCCCGAGCGGCTATTTTCAAGTTAGACGCCCATGCGCTGGGCGTACAACCGTGGATGAAAACCCTGCGGGCTCGGTCGGAGACC
>JAJTXO010000436.1 GCA_021463315.1 Caldilineales bacterium
TTGGCCGCGTCGATGGCAGGGCTGCCTGCCAGCAGGGCATGGGTGCGCGCGCCGCCGTTGTCGGCCAGGCTGGCCAGCAGCGGGAGGATGGGCGAGGCGATGCTGCCCACCTGGTCGCCCGCGGCCGCGCTCCAGGCGCAGCCGTCGGCCGCGCCGATCAGGTTGTAGCCGTTGGAAACCACCAGCGCCGTGTTGACGCCGCAGTCAGGGGCCGGGTTCGTGGCGGCCAGGTTCAGATTGCCCGCCACCAGGCTGTTCTGCAGCGCGGCCTGGCCCTGATCGACGTAGAAACCGCCGCCCTGGCCCCAGTCGTCGCCGTCGCTGTCGGCCTGGTTGTTGGCCACGGTGACGTTGTTCAGCCACGGCTGGCCCGCTTTCACGAAGAAGCCGCCGCCATGGCCCGCCGCGGCGTTGCCGGAAAGGGTGCTGTTGACCAGGACATAGCCCATGGGGTCGCCGCCTCCCTCGCCGCCGCCATCCACCAGCAGCCCGCCGCCGTCGCCGCCGGCCGTGTTGCTGTAGATGGCGCTGGCCTCGATGCGCACCGGCCGGCCGGCATAGTTGGAGGCGAAGAGCCCGCCGCCGCCGCCCAGGTTGGACTGCACCGTGTTGCTGTAGACCGCGCTGTGCAGCAGGTGCAGCGTGCTGATGCGGGTGTAGAGCCCGCCGCCCAGGCTTTCGTCGCTGCCGGCGATGGTGTTGGAGTAGATGCGCGAGCCGCTGATCTGCACGTTGGCGCCGTCGCCGTAGACGCCGCCGCCCAGGCCGCGCGCGCCGGGGTCAGCCTGCACGCTGTTCTGATAGACCGCGACGTTGTCCAGGATCAGCGCGCCGCCGTTGATGCCCACGCCCGCGCCGCCGTCGTAGTAGGTGCTGGAGAGCAGCAGCGTGTTGTCGCGCACCACTGCGTCGCGCAGGGTCAGGTTGCCACCGTCGCTGTAGATGCCCGCGCCGCTGGCATCGCTGGCCTGGCCGCCCGCCACCGTCAGCCCGCTGATGGTGACATTGACCGCCCAGTCGATCAGGAAGACGCGGCTGGCGTCGTTGCCGTGGATGGTCAGCACCGCCGCGCCAGGGCCGAGGATCTCCAGATCGTCGGCGATCTGCAACTGGCCCAGGGTCAGCAGGATGGTTCCGGTCACAGCCGGGTCGAAGACCACCGCGTTGGGGCCGGGGCCGGCGTTGGCCGCGGCGATGGCCTCGCGCAGGGTGCAGTCCGCCAGGGTGCAGGCGCCGTCGTCGTGGTCGTCGGCCGTGGTGACCGTCAGCGGTCCAACGATGGGGGTGGCGGTGTTGGTGGGCGTCGGCGTGATGGTGGGCGTGGCCGTGTGGGTCGGCGTGGCTGTGAAAGTCGGCGTGGCGGTCTCCGTCGGCGTGGGGGGGGGGGTGGGCGTCGGCGGGATGACCGGGTAGCCCAGGGTCAGGCCCACGCCGCTGCCGATGGGGCCGCCGCCGCCCGTGCCGGCGATGTTCTCCGAGGGGGAGCCGGGCGCCAGATCAGCCTGCCACAGCCCGCAGGCCTGCAGCCAGTAGACCTTGCCGCCGGCCACATCCACGGTCAGCGCCGATGGCTGGCCGGTGTCGGAGCAGATGAAACTGGGCGGGCTGCCGCTGGAGATGGTCACCACGTTCTGGTTGAGGCCGGTAAGATCGGCGCGCCGGATGTTGTGCGAGCCGCTCTCAGTCCAGTAGATCAGCTCGTTGGGGCCGTCCACGTAGAGGCTGTTGGCCGAGCCGGCCACCACGGTGATCACCGCCTGGGGAGTTCCCAGCGGGTTGAGATTCAACCGGTAGATGGTCGCGCCGGCGCCCCAGTAGATCTGGCCGCGCTCAGCGTCCACCGCCAGACCGCCGGAGCCGTCCGCGAAGTAGGGCAGGGTGGTCAGGGTCAGGGTGTCCAGATCGTAGGCTTGCAGCGCGCCGCTGGCCTTCCAGTAGAGGGTGTGGCTCGTGGCATCCAAGGCCAGCGCGTCGGGGTAGTCCAGGCTGCCCAGCACCACCTGCTGTGCGGAGCCGTCCAGATTGGCACGCAGGATGCGGCCGTTGTTGCGTTCGGCCCAGTAGAGCAGCCCGTTGACCGGATCGACGGCCACGCCGCCGGCTGGACTGTTGTTGGCTGCGTCGGCCAGCAGGCTGCCGCTCTGCGGATCCAGCCAGGGGGACGCGCCCAGCAGCCGCGCGGTCAGCACCTGGCCGGTGCTGGCGCGGGCCCAGAAGAGGCTCTTGCTGTAGACGTTGCCGGGCGGCGTGGCCGTCGGCGCGCTGCGGGTCGGCGTCGAGGTGGCCGTGAAGGTGGGCGTGCGCGTGGGCGTGGCCGTGAAGGTGGGCGTGGCCGTCGGCGTGTCGGTGGGCGTCGGCGTCACCGTCGGCGTGTCGGTGGCCGTGGGCGTGGCCGTGGGCAGCGGCCCATAGACCACCGCTGGGTGGCTGTTGAGGATGGTGTAGCTGTTGGAGACGCTTTCGACCCCGCTGCCGTCCAGGTTGGCACGGAAGACGCCGGCGCCGAACTCGGTCCAGAGCATCTTGCCGCCGGCCACATCCAGCCGCAGACCAGAGATCTCGGCCGGCCGATTGACCAGCGTCTGCACATTCTGCCCATCCAGGCCGGCGCGGCGGACCACCTTGGCGCTGCGCTGGCTCCAATAGACCTGCTCTGCCTGATGATCGATGCCCAGGCCCAGGATGGTGTCGGCCAGGCCGGTCACCACATCCTCGCGGCCGCTGCCGTCCAGGTTGACGCGACGGATCGCGCCCCCCTCGCTGAAGTAGAGCTTGCCCCGCTCCAGGTCCAGCGCCAGGCTGCCCAGGCTGCTGCTCAGGTTGGGCAGCAACGTTTCGGGGTCGGAGCCATCCAGGTTGGCCCGGCGCACCGCGCCGCCCCACCACTGGCCGTTCCAGAAGGAGTCGAACCAGTAGACCTTGCCGTGGACGCCATCCACTGCCAGCCCGCCGGGGTTGACCAGGTCGTTGCGCAGCACCGTCACGCCGGAGCCGTCCAGGTTCATGCGCATCAGCCGGCCATAGCTGCGGTTCATATAGGCCTCGACCCAGTAGACCTGATCGGTGAGCGGGTCCACGTCGATGCCCGCGGGATCGGCGTACTGGTCAGAGTAGCGATAGCGCAGGTCGCTGCCGTCCTCGTAGAGCGATTTGATGCTCAGGAAGCCGTCGGACCAGTAGACGAACTTGGCGCGGCCAGAGGGCGTGGGCGTGGGCGGCACGCGGGTCGCGGTGGCGGTGGGGGTGTTGGTGGGGGTCGGCGTGTCGGTGGCGGTCGGCGTGGTGGTGGCCGTGGCCGTGTTGGTGGCTGTGGCGGTGCTGGTAGCCGTCGCGGTGGCCGTCGCGGTGTGGGTGGATGTGCTGGTGGGCGTGGCGGTGTTGGTTGCGGTCGCGGTCGGCGTGGCGGTCAGGTAGGCGAAGGCCACGTCCGCGCCGGCGTAGGGATCGTCGGCCACCAGCAACTGGACGTTGGAGCCGGCCGGTGGCAGCTCGGCCTGGCGCACCCCGGCCAGATAGGCCGTCCAGTAGACGCGGCCGGCCGCGACATCCAGCGCCAGGCCAGACGCGCGCTCGCCGGCCGCGGCGATGGTCTCCACGTTCTGGCCGTCCAGGTCGGCGCGCTTGATCTGCCCGCCGTCCGACCAGTAGATCTTGTTGGTGGGGCCATCCACGAAGATGCCGTCGATGGAAGACGCCGGGGGGCCGCTGTAGATCAGCGCGCGGCCGCTGCCATCCAGTTTGGCGCGGTGGATGGTGTTGACTTCGCTCCAGTAGAGCGTGCCGTACTCGCCGTCGATGGCCAGCCCCGAGGTGTTGATGAAGCTGATGCCGGACAGCACGGTGGCGCGGCCGGGGCCGTCGATCTCCCAGGCCTGGATGGCCCAGATGTTGGGAAAGCCGACTTCGACGCCGAAGTAGACCTTGCGGCCCACCGGGTCCAGGGCCAGCCCCTGCGGGTTGAACATGGTGTAGGCGAAGGGCTCCAGGTTGCTGCCGTCCAGGTTGGCGCGCATGATGCGCCTGCGGCTGTATTCCAGCCAGTAGACCTTGTTGGCCACCGGGTCGATTTGGATCGCGCGCGGGCGGGATCCCTGGCCGCTGTAGGGGTCGTAGGAGCTGTAGATGGTGCGCGGGGAGGCGCCGCTGATGTCGGCGATCTGGATCGAGCTGAAGGAGTCGCTCCAGTAGAGATATTTGCCGTGGGCCACGGGCGTCGGCGTCGCGGGCAGGCGGGTCGGGGTGTGGGTCGGCGTCGGCGTATAGGTGCGCGTCGGCGTGGGGGTGCGGG
>JAJTXO010000437.1 GCA_021463315.1 Caldilineales bacterium
ACACGTAACTCGTAACCCGGAATGGTGGGGGGTGGATGCAAGGATGCCAGGTTGGGGTTTTGACCCGTAACCCGTAACCCGGAATGGTGGGGGGTGGATGCAAGGATGCCAGGTTGGGGTTTTGACCCGTAACCCGTAACTCGTAACTCGTAACCCGGAATGGTGGGGGGTGGATGCAAGTATGCCAGGTTGGGGTTATGATCCGTAACCCGTAACCCGTAACCCGTAACCGGGAATGGTGGGGTGTGGGTATGTGGCGTAACCCGTAACTCGTAAGTCGGAGTTGGTGCGAAGCGCGGCTGGGAGGAGTGATGCGTGACACGTGATATGTGACCCGGAATCGCGGACTGCTTTCCGGGTTACGTGTTACTCGTTACGGGTCACGGGTTACGCTTCCCATCCCCAAACACACAGTCCGCGATTCCGAGTTACGTGGTAAGGCGAATTCAAAGAACTGATGATCCAGGCTGACTTGTCCACAGCGGTCTAATCGGCACCAGCCACAGCATCTGTCGGATCACTTATTCCGCGAGAGCGCCTTACGTGCTACGTGTTACGAACAATCTCCAGCAGATCGCCCAGCACCGCGTACCCCGTCTCCATTCGTCCTGCGCCGGGGCCGACCAGAGTTACATCGCCCAGCAGGTCGGTGGTGTAGGTGCAGGCGTTGACCGCGCCGGAGACGCCGGCCAGCGGATGGCTGAGCGGCAGGCGGGTGGGGCGAACGCTGGCCCGCACGATCCGCCCCGGCGCGCGCTGGCTGGCGTCTCCGTCAGCCTCGGCCCAGACGCGCGCGATCAACTTCCAGCGCTGGCCGGCCGCCTTGGCCGCCTCCACGTCGGCCAGCGTCAACCCGCTGATGCCGGTGCGCGCCACATCGGCCACCCGCAGCTCGCCGTCCATCAGCACGTTGGCCAGGGTCACGGCCTTGCCGGCGGCGTCCCACCCCTCCACGTCGGCGGTGGGGTCGGCCTCGGCGTAGCCCAGCCGCTGCGCCTCGGCCAGCGCGTCGGCGTAGCTCTGGCCGCTTTCCATCTGGGTGAGGATGTAGTTGGTGGTGCCGTTGAGGATGCCCTTGATCTCGCTGATCGTGCAGCCCGCCAGCACGCGCTGCCCCAACCGGATGGTGGGCGTGCCGCTCATCACCGTGCCCTCGAAGCGGAACTGGACGTTGTGGGCCGCGGCCAGCTCCGCCAGCTCGCGGTAGGCCAGCGCCACCGGGCCCTTGTTGGTCAGCACCGCGTTCTTGCCGCTCTCGAAGGCCGCCTTGACGTGGTCGATGGCCGGCTGGCCGGTCTGCACGTCGGTCCAACTGATCTCCACCACGGTGTCGGCGTTGCTCTCGCGGATGGTGCGCAGGCTGTCCCAGCCGGAAGAGAGCGCCTGGCTGGGCCACAGCGAGGCGTAGTCCTCCAGCTTGCCGGTGCGGCGCACCAGCTCCAGCAGCACGGCCAGATCCAGGCCGTCCGGGCTGTACAGACTGCCCTTGAGCAGATCGCTGATCGCGACAACCTGGAACTGCACGCCGTAGCGCGCGGCCAGCGCATCGCCCTTGGCCAGCAGGATCTCAGCCAGTCCCTGGCCAACCGTGCCGAAGCCGATCAGAGCGAGTTTGTGGGGTGTCGTCATGGGGACTCCTTGGGGGATGCGTAACGAGTAACTCGCAACCCGGAATGGTGCGATTTGGGTGTGGGGCTGTTTGGTCGTAACGAGTAACTCGTAACCCGGAATGGTGCGATTTGGGTGTGGGGCTGTTTGGTCGTAACGAGTAACGAGTAACTCGCAACCCGGATTGGTGCGATTTGGGTGTGGGGCTGTTTGGTCGTAACGAGTAACGAGTAACTCGTAACCCGGAATGGTGGGAGGCTTCTCTGGATTATGGGTTATGTGCGAGGGACGACTTAACATTCGAGCGCATTCGTAGGACGATTTTCCAAATCGTCCGTTCTCGCAGCCGCGAGTGGAGGTTGTCATGCACGAGCCGCACCTGGGGATGCTTACTCCGCGAGGGATAACGCGGGGATAACGCGGTAGACCATATTGTATCATCTCAATAGATTGGGGAAGACTTCCGAAGTCTTATGGACTGTGCGCCCGTTTTGAACAAACCTGCGCAGACTTCGGAAGTCTCGCCCCCGGTTTATTGAGATGACACACCATATTCATGTTAGAAGTGTCGGACAGCCAAACATCCTCACACACGCATCGCTCCATTCCGGGTTACGAGTTACGAGTTACGAGTTACGAGTTACGACTCCGCCTCCCGCTTCACCACCGTATAAGTCACGTCGTCCGATTGCTCGGCGCCGGCTGTGAAGCGATTGTAGACATCGATGATCGCCTGGCTGATGGCCGGCGCGTCGCGGTGGGCGTTTTGCTTGAGCGTCTCAGCCAGCCGCTGCATGCCCATCATGCGACCCTCGGCATTCATCCCTTCCGGGATGCCGTCGGTGTAGAGCAGCAGCACATCGCCAGGTTCGATGACAATGCGCTGTTCCTCCATGGTGATCTCCTCGAACGCGCCCAGGATGACCCCGCGCGCGGAGAGCTCGATCGCCTCGCCCGCGGCCGCCCTGAACCACAGTGGCCGGTTGTGGCCCGCGTTGGCGTAGAGCAACGCGCCGGTGGCTGGCTCCAAAATGCCGTAGAAGGCGCTGAGGAAGAGGTCGCTCTGGGTGTCGTTCAGGATCAACTGGTTGGCGCGCAGCAAGGCCGCGGCCGCACCGCGGCCGCTCAGCGCGATGGTGCGGATCACCGTGCGGCTGAGCGCCATGAACAGCGCGGCCGGCACCCCCTTGTCGGCCACATCCGCGATCAGCATGCCCAGCCGGCGCGGCTCGCCTGGCAGCTCGAAGAAATCGTAGAAGTCGCCGCCCACCATGCGCGCGGCCTGGTAGACCGCTTCGATCTGCCAACCTGGCAGGACAGGGCTCTGTTTGGGCAACATGCTGAGCTGGATCTGCCGGCCCAGGGCCAGCTCCTCCTGGAGCCGCTGGCGTTGCGCCTCTTCCTGGCGCAGCCGCAGCCCATCCACCGCGGTGGCAGCCTGGTTGACCATCAGTTGCAGAAAGCGCAGCTCGTCCTCCTTCCAGGGGCGCGGCTGGCGGCTGTTGAGCAGGAGCGCGCCGATAGAACGGCCCTCCACGATCAACGGCGCCACGGCATAGCCACGAAAGTCCTCCGAGTGCAGCCATTCTAGCTCGTACAGGGGCAGAACGTGCGCTTCGATATCCTCGGTCAAGAAGGGCTGTTGGCTGGCCATAACCTGGCCGATCAGGTTGAACTCGCTGCTGAACGTGGCCGGAGCCGCCAGAACGGGATTCTCGCGCCAGCCGCTGGCCGCGCGGAAGACCAGATCGTTGCCATCGCCGTCAGGCGTCACCAGCGCAGCCGCATCGACGTGCAGCAGCCGGCGCATCTCGCGCAACATGGTATCCAGCAGCTCGTTGGCCACCGGCCGGCTGAGCAGTTGGTTGGAGAAGTCCAGCAGCGCGGCCTGCTCCTCGACCCGCTGTTCCTGCAGCAGATCGTAGAGCCGGGCGCGCTCCAGCGCGATGCCCATCAGGCTGCCCACGTTGGTCAGCAGCGCCAGCGCCTCCGGGGTGAAGCTATTCCAGTCGGGCGCGGCCACGTTGAGAATGCCCAGCACTTGCTCGCCCGAGCGCAGCGGCGCCGACGCATGCACCACCAGCCCGCTGCGTTCGTCTCCCTTGGCCGCGGCCAGGCGCGTGCAGCGCACCTGATTGTAGGCGCTGGTCAGCGCGTCGCGGTTGCACAGCGTCTGGCAGTCGCAGCCTCCCTTCCAGGGGCCAGCCTTGTCGCGCCGCATGGCCGGCGGCAGATTGTAGTCGGCAATCAGGTTGAAACCCCGGCCGAACCACTGACTTTTGGCCACGGGGTCTTTGAGGAAAACCCAGCCCGTCTCCAGCCCCATCAGATCGACCAGATCGGCCAGGGCGGAGTTGAGCGCGCTGGTCACATCGGTCACACGATTGAGCGTCTCGGCGATCCGGTTGAGGGTGGTGAGGCTGTGGATCAGCTCTTCGGTGAAGGCGGTCATACCAGGCCCAGGGGAAAGGGAGGCGGACAATCGACGCCGGGAATCATACCACGGCGAGGCATAATGAACAACTCCATCAGCAACCCGTTGGCTGGCTGTCCGACTGGTAGCCGGACCTACGAGCATGTTTTACGTTGCACGCAGCGCCAACGCGGCGGCCAGTTCGTCGCGCACCGAGCTGTCCGGCTCGCGCTGCTCGGCTGCCAGCAGCGCCTGGCGCG
>JAJTXO010000438.1 GCA_021463315.1 Caldilineales bacterium
GCGCGGGCGCCGCGGCGCAGGCCGCGGCCAACAGGCTGACTAAAATCAACAACGTGAGAACGATCAGTCGTAATCGCATAAGTATCCTCCAGAGATACGGATCGCCAGGCGGGCCGAGCTATGGGCTGCCAGGCCGCTGGCACTGGACATTATATCGTCAACCGGCTGCTTCGGGAAGCGGCGTGGCTTCGGGGCGCTCGTCGGATCGCCGAGGCGCGGACTGCGCGGCCTCATCCTCGTCGTCGCCGCGCAGCCATTGCCAGCCCTTGAGCAGCGCGGCCGCCTGCACCACCGCCAGCCAGAAGGCGAAGAAGGTGAAGACTATGGGCCCAATGCTGACGATGGTGGGAATGAAGGCCTCAAGGGAGCGGATCGCGGCCTGATAGCGGTCGATCAGGCCCTTGTACGCGGCTACCACCTGGCCCGCACTGGCCAGCGACGCCTGGATCTGATCCATGGAATCGCCCAGTTGGTCCAGGCTCACGGCCAGCGCTGGCAGGGTCTCGCTGGTGACGGCCAGGTCGCTGCCCAGGGTGCCCAGCGAGTTGGGCAGCGTCTCCAGGCTGTCGCCGATGCCAGTCAGCGAATCGCTCAGCCGCTGGTCAGGATCGTAGGTGATGCCGAACAACGGGATCTGGGACAGCGTCCCCAGCACGTCATCGATCACCTGCGCGCTCTGCGCGGCGGCGTTCATGGCGCCCTGGGTGCTCTCCAGGGCGTCGGGCAAGCCCTCGCTCATAAAGGTCGCCAGCGAACCCAGCGTGGGACCAGAGGTCGAGACCGTCGCCGCCAGGGTCTGGAAGGTGTCTTGCGCCGAGCTGATGCTGCCATCGGCAGCGCGCAACGATTCTTCCACCGCGGCGAAGGCGCCGGTGGTGGCGCCCAGCGTCTCGTCCAGCAACTGCAGCCCGGCGCTGGCGTTGGCCGCCAACGGCTTGCGGAAATTCCAGACCGCAACCGTCGAAACCACGCTCATCGCCAGGCTGATCACAGCCACGATGACGAGCAGCACACCGATGATACGTTTGAACATGGGGGATGAGTCTCCTGATGGGGGATGAAGAGTAACCCGTAACTCGTAACCCGGAGCGTCTATGGCGAGGGTCTCCAGGTTACGGGATAAGTAACCCGTAACCCGTAACTCGTAACTCGTAACCCGGAGGCGCTACCCGTATACGCTCCGGGTTACGTGTTACGTATTACGAGTTACGAATCACAGCACCTTGGTCAGGCTCAGCGGCGGATCGAGGCTCAGATTGGCCGCGGCGATCGCTTGTTCGGAGCCGAGGACGACCACAGCGCCTTGTTGCGCGACCTGATCCAGCAGATCGGCCAGGGCGCGCACGTCGGCTACGGTGGTGGCCAGCACCTGGTCGCGCAGCCGCTGGCGCAGGGCGTCGGTGTCGCCGTTCAGAGTGCGGGCCAGCGAGGTGAAACCCTTGGCGTCGGGCAGTTGGTAGCTGTCCATCTGGCCGATGACGCCGATGATGATCTTGTCCACATCGTCCTGGCTCAACGGCACGGTGCGCAGGTAGTGGGCCGCGGCGTCGTAGGTCTGCAAGGTGCCCAGCAGGTTCGGATCGCGATAGGACAGATAGGCCAGCACGCCCGACAGGCTGTCGAAGGAGCAGAAGCCGCCATAGGCCCCGCCCTGCACCCGCACGCGATCCCATAGCCAGGTGTTGTCCAGGAACTTGACCGCGACGAAGGTCGAGCCATGCAGCTCATAGCCCAGCGCGTACAGGTTGGCGCCCTTGCCCACGTAGTTGACCTGCGCGGGCAGGGTCAGCCCCTCTGGCCCGCTGGCTGGCGTTGGCTGCCAATCGGCGGCCTGATCGGGCTGGTCTGTCCCAGGCGGCAGCGCCTGCAAGAACTGCGCCAGCCGCGGCTGGAAAAGCTCGAAGCTGGCCTGCTCCACTGTCACGTTGCAGAACATGCCAGCCCGGCCGATCAGAGCCGCTCGCACCGCCTCCAGATCGGCCAGCACGCCGGGCCAGTCCTGATCGATGCGCTGGATCAGCCCGCGCAGGAAGAAGAGGTAGGCCAGACCGCCCATCTGCTCGCCGGCCCAGTCGGCGGTGGTGAAGCGGGCGCGCAGACGGCGGAAGATCACGCCGTGGCCGCCGGGGATCAACCCAGCCTCCAAGCCCGCCTTCTCCTCCAACAAAAGCTGGCGCAGCCGCTCCCGGTTGTCCAGTTGGACCGTCAGCAGCAGGTCGGCCAGAATGTCCAACAACGCCTGGCCTTGATCCAGCGTGGCCTTGCCGCGCAGGATCAGGTGGGTGGTGGCGTCGCCGCGGCGGGTGGTGGCCAGGTGTGCGCTGCGATGGATGCCCCCCGTCTCGCGACCGATGCGCTGCGACAGCTTGACGTAGTCCTGTGTGGCCGTGCCCATGCTGAGCAGCAGCCGGCCGAACAGCTCGCCGTAGGGCAGCAGGCGCTGCGGCAGCCGGCGCAGGTCGAAGCCCAGGTCCAGGTAGAGGATGCCGTTGGTGAACAGGTCGTGGGTCAACAGCCGCACGCCGGCCAGCTCGTCCTCAGCCAGCGGGATACGCCGGATTCCGCGCTCCAGATCGGCCACGGTCAGGCTGGGAATCGTCGCCAGCGCCTGGGGCGTGTCGGGGGTGTCCTGCAGCACCTGCAAACGCTGCATGGTGTCCCGCACGGCCTGCAGCTCAGCCTGGCTCATGGCCGCGCGGGCTGCGTCCAGCCGCGCAGCCTCGGCCGCCTCGATTCGTGCGCGCGCAGCCGCGTCTGGCTGCAAAAGCACCTGGGTGCGATGTGGGTTGTCCAGGAAATAGCGTTGGATCAGGGTCTCGAAGAAACGGGGATCGTCGGCCACGGCCTGCTTGAGCTGCGCCAGCGGCGCCTCGTAGGCCAGCTCGGCCAGCGGATCGCCCCCATGCAGCCAGCCGCCCAGCGCCGAGAACATGACCATCAGCCCGCGGGGGAAGCTGCCGGTGTTGGCCTCGCGCAGCCGGAACTCGATGGTGTTCAGCGAGGCCGCGATCATGTCGCGCTCGATGCCCTCGGCCGCCAGGTGGGCCAGGGTGTCCAGCACCAACTGCTCGACCTGGTCGCTGGCCGCGGCGGCGATGTTCTTCAGGCCGACGCTGAACATGGCCTGGCGATAGCCGGAATCGTAGCCGCCGCCGATGACCCCCTCGCCCAGCCCGGAGTCCAGCAGCGCCTTGCGCAGCGGCGAGGCCTGCGTGCTGACCAGAATGTAGGAGAGCACGCTCAGCGCCAGGGTGGTCTCCAGATCGGTCACCTGGTTCATCAGCCAGTTGATGGTCACATAGCTGCGCGGGGCTGGGCTGGCATCGCCCTCCTGCTCCGCGCCCGCGTCGTAGTGAAAGAGGAAGCGCTGGGGAGCGGCGAAGGCCGGCTGCAGGGCCACCAGCGGCGCCGGCTCGCTGGGCTGATAGGCGCGCAGGTACTCGTCCACCAGGCGCAGCCGCTCGTCGGAATGATCGTCGCCGTAGAAGAAGATGAAGCTGTTGGAGGGGTGATAGTGCCGGTGATAGAAGCGCTGGAACTGCTCGTAGCTCAGATTGGGGATGGCCGCGGGATCGCCGCCCGAATCCAGCCCGTAGATGGTGTCGGGGAAGAGGGTCTGCTGGCTATAGCGGTCGATCAGCGCGTCGGGCGCGGAGTAAACCCCCTTCATTTCGTTGAAAACCACCCCTTTGTAGCTCAGCGGCGCGTCGGGGCCGTCGGTTTCGTAGTGCCAGCCCTGGGTCTGGAAGGTCTCCGGCGTGATGAAAGGCTTGAAGACGGCGTCCAGATAGACACGGGTCAGGTTGTAGAAATCGGCCAGGTTCTGGCTGGCCACGGGATAGGCCGTCTTGTCGGGCCAGGTCATGGCGTTCAGGAAGGTGTTGAGCGAGCCCTTGCGCAGCTCCTTGAACGGCTCTTTGACCGGGAAGGTGTGGGAGCCGCACAGCACCGAGTGCTCCAGGATGTGAGGCAGTCCGGTGGAGTCTTCGGGTGGGGTGGCAAAGGCGATGCCGAAGACCTTGTTCTCGTCGTCGTTCTCCAGCGCCAGCAGCCGCGCGCCGGTCTGGCCATGGCGATAGCGCTTCGCCAGAGCGTTGATCTCGGCAATGAAACGTTCTTCAACCAGTTCGAAGCCGTGGACAGTCATGCAGGCAGTGCTCCTCGTCGGTGGGATCAGGGTATCATCTCAATAGAGGGGGAAGACTTCCGAAGTCTTATGGACTGTGAGCTCGTTTTGAACAAACCTGCGCAGACTTCGGAAGTCTCGACCCCGG
>JAJTXO010000439.1 GCA_021463315.1 Caldilineales bacterium
CTGGCCATCCCTCAAACCAAGTCGATCCATCAGAAGATACTGAAACTACGTCAGCGATGAACAGCGCCATCAGCGCCGCCGTCCCCTCAAACCAAGTCGATCCATCAGAGGATACTGAAACGACAGGCGGCGCGGGGGTCAATGCCTGTGGTGTGTCCCTCAAACCAAGTCGATCCATCAGAGGATACTGAAACAAAACCCAGCGCCTGTTGGAACGCGCCCGAATACGTGTCCCTCAAACCAAGTCGATCCATCAGAGGATACTGAAACCGCAGCCAATTGGCGCAGCAGCTCGACATCGTACTCCCCTCAAACCAAGTCGATCCATCAGAGGATACTGAAACAAGAAATGAAGGAGATGTGATGAAGACCTACCCATTGGCCCTCAAACCAAGTCGATCCATCAGAGGATACTGAAACTGCAGGGCCGCGCTGAACTCGGAATAGACCTGATTCCCCTCAAACCAAGTCGATCCATCAGAGGATACTGAAACACGAGTCTGGAGGAGAAGCTGCTGATGTGGGCTGAGACCCTCAAACCAAGTCGATCCATCAGAGGATACTGAAACAGCACCAACAGCGTCAACAGCACCCGCTCACTCATCCCCTCAAACCAAGTCGATCCATCAGAGGATACTGAAACATTGGGACACATTGTCAAACCTAAACCCGCCACAACCCTCAAACCAAGTCGATCCATCAGAGGATACTGAAACAGCAAAGACCAGGCTCACGCCCAGCGCCCGCGCCTTCCCTCAAACCAAGTCGATCCATCAGAGGATACTGAAACGTGTTGCTCGAAGAGGCTCACAAGGGCCACGTTCACCCTCAAACCAAGTCGATCCATCAGAGGATACTGAAACACCTGACGGCCGGAAGGCCGGTATTGTTAAGTTGAAGCCCTCAAACCAAGTCGATCCATCAGAGGATACTGAAACTGCACCCAGTGCCGGGCCGTCACCAGCCCCGGCCCCAGCCCTCAAACCAAGTCGATCCATCAGAGGATACTGAAACATCTGGTCCGCACCGTCCGCGTTCGCCACATACAGCCCTCAAACCAAGTCGATCCATCAGAGGATACTGAAACAGTACGACGCCCGCAAGCGCGAGTTTGCGCGCGAGGCCCTCAAACCAAGTCGATCCATCAGAGGATACTGAAACCGCGAGCCCTGGGTTGCCCGCCGGCGCGATGAGGGCCCCTCAAACCAAGTCGATCCATCAGAGGATACTGAAACATGGCATGAGCTATGTGCGCATGGTCCCGGCTTCGGCCCTCAAACCAAGTCGATCCATCAGAGGATACTGAAACTGACAACCTGCGGTTCTACCGCCGTTTCCCCACGCGCCCTCAAACCAAGTCGATCCATCAGAGGATACTGAAACGTTCACCGCAGCAATCACGCTGCGGTCCAGCACAACAACCCTCAAACCAAGTCGATCCATCAGAGGATACTGAAACGGCACTGCCGGATTCTCCCCGCGCCGGGTAGGCGGGCCCCTCAAACCAAGTCGATCCATCAGAGGATACTGAAACATGACCGGCTGGAGTTCCCTGAGCTGGTGCGAGTTCCCTCAAACCAAGTCGATCCATCAGAGGATACTGAAACGCTTTGGCTGCGAGTTGGTCCTGGTTCCAGTTGAGGGCCCTCAAACCAAGTCGATCCATCAGAGGATACTGAAACCGACTGGTCAGCCTGGGGCCGCAGGCGGCGGTACCCCTCAAACCAAGTCGATCCATCAGAGGATACTGAAACCGCGCCTGCTGTCCATCCGGCCACGCGCCGCCGCTCCCTCAAACCAAGTCGATCCATCAGAGGATACTGAAACAGCGTCACCCGCGACGATGACGCACGAGGGGCTGGTCCCTCAAACCAAGTCGATCCATCAGAGGATACTGAAACTGTCTATGGCGTAGACGCTGCGGGCACGCGCGCGGCCCCTCAAACCAAGTCGATCCATCAGAGGATACTGAAACGCCAACTCATCGTCCGCCACGGCAAAGGCGACAAGCTCCCTCAAACCAAGTCGATCCATCAGAGGATACTGAAACTCGTCAGTCACGCGCGCCAACCGGCTCCGCAGCTTCCCTCAAACCAAGTCGATCCATCAGAGGATACTGAAACTTGTCGGTGTAGTGGGTCTGACTGTCGCCGACGCGCCCCTCAAACCAAGTCGATCCATCAGAGGATACTGAAACAGGACGGGACCGGTTCAATGCTTACCAGACATTTTTCCCTCAAACCAAGTCGATCCATCAGAGGATACTGAAACTTGCCAGCGTGGGTTACGTTGGACGGCCTGAGTTCCCTCAAACCAAGTCGATCCATCAGAGGATACTGAAACACCGACAGCAACGAGGACGAGTGGGCGTTGCAGTTGCCCTCAAACCAAGTCGATCCATCAGAGGATACTGAAACACGACCTGGCAGACTGCACGCCAACGCCCGCGGGCCCCTCAAACCAAGTCGATCCATCAGAGGATACTGAAACTGGGTATACTCCGCCGACTGGCGCTGGCAGGACGCCCCCTCAAACCAAGTCGATCCATCAGAGGATACTGAAACCCGTCGTGACGGTTCCAGAGGCGAGCGTGAATACTTTCCCCTCAAACCAAGTCGATCCATCAGAGGATACTGAAACTCGCCGCGCATTTCGCGCGGGCCGGCGCTGATGTCCACCCTCAAACCAAGTCGATCCATCAGAGGATACTGAAACTGCGCAGCGCGTTTCGTGCGGCAGGAAAGGCGAAATGACCCTCAAACCAAGTCGATCCATCAGAGGATACTGAAACACATCTGGCGGGCGTTGGCGGGACTGGCTTCCAGCCCTCAAACCAAGTCGATCCATCAGAGGATACTGAAACCGCGCGAGGCATACGAGGCCAGCAAGCCCGGCGGCACCCTCAAACCAAGTCGATCCATCAGAGGATACTGAAACCACCGTCTCCCCGGTCACCCGTGGGGCGAAGTGGGCCCTCAAACCAAGTCGATCCATCAGAGGATACTGAAACAATGATTTTGCGAACGGTGTCATGTTTCAGCCATTCGCCCTCAAACCAAGTCGATCCATCAGAGGATACTGAAACACTCAAAGCCGCGCAGTCCCTCGTGATAGGCCAGGCCCCTCAAACCAAGTCGATCCATCAGAGGATACTGAAACACAAGGAGCACCAACCATGAACGACAGCATCAGCATCCCCTCAAACCAAGTCGATCCATCAGAGGATACTGAAACTGACCAACGACAGGCAGCGGACTACCGCGCCAACGCCCTCAAACCAAGTCGATCCATCAGAGGATACTGAAACGCAAGGGCCGCTGGTACGTCATGGAGATCAAGGACCCCTCAAACCAAGTCGATCCATCAGAGGATACTGAAACTCGCGATCGACGAGGCAATCCGCAAAGTGCGCCCACCCTCAAACCAAGTCGATCCATCAGAGGATACTGAAACACGGCGTGTACAACGTGGGCGCAGGTACGCTGACCATCCCTCAAACCAAGTCGATCCATCAGAGGATACTGAAACACAACCCGTTCGGCGCCAGCGATCACCGCAACGTGCTCCCTCAAACCAAGTCGATCCATCAGAGGATACTGAAACTACACATTACACGTCTTACACGTGTAAGGCGCCTCTCCCTCAAACCAAGTCGATCCATCAGAGGATACTGAAACTTTGTCAGTGGGCAGTTGTCGCCCCTGGCTGGACAGCCCCTCAAACCAAGTCGATCCATCAGAGGATACTGAAACTCAGCTTGTCCAATCGGGGGCCAGATTGCCGCTAACCCTCAAACCAAGTCGATCCATCAGAGGATACTGAAACTTCCGGTTCCAGGGTGATAGGCAATTCTCTTTTTGGCCCTCAAACCAAGTCGATCCATCAGAGGATACTGAAACGGAGAGTTTGATGGTGTTGTCTATCACGCGATTCAGCCCTCAAACCAAGTCGATCCATCAGAGGATACTGAAACGCCACCAGCGCTATTGCTGCGTCAAGACCTCCCATTCCCTCAAACCAAGTCGATCCATCAGAGGATACTGAAACCGCGAATTTATGATCCTGCAACAGATACGCTGAGCCCCTCAAACCAAGTCGATCCATCAGAGGATACTGAAACTCGTCGTTAATCCACGGCGCTTCTACTAGCGACCACCCCTCAAACCAAGTCGATCCATCAGAGGATACTGAAACCTGCCATCTCTCGTGTCAGTTCGTCGCTCATCCACAGCCCTCAAACCAAGTCGATCCATCAGAGGATACTGAAACTCGAA
>JAJTXO010000044.1 GCA_021463315.1 Caldilineales bacterium
GCCCGCCATGTGGCCGCCGGTGATAGCCGCGAAGGCGAGGACGATCAGGGCATCCCGCGGGGACAGCAGGCTGCGCACGGCCGCGTAGACGAAGAGCAGCGAGGCCGCGGCCAGCAGCCCGTTGAGCAGCGTGGCCAGGCCGGCGTGAGGCCCCCAGAGACGAAACATGCCGGCCAGCGCCTGCGCCGACAGAGGGCCGTAGGCCCAGAGGAGATCGGAGTAGAGCGTTTCCCCCTGGCTGAGGCGCGCCGCGACCTGCAAGAACCAGCCCTGGTCGCCCAGAAACATGGGGAAATAGCGCCAATAGCGGGCGGTCTGCACGGCCACCAGCGCCAGCAGCAGGGCCAGCGCCGCGGCAACGAACGCTGACCGCGCGGCCCCGCGCGGCTCTGGCTGCTCTTGTCTTGTCTTCATGGTCGTTGGTGCTGCGAGAGCGATTCAGCCGGCCGATCAGGACCTTACCCGTTGAATACTTCCACAAATAGCCAGAAGATCAGCCACACAGAACGCAGAGCGCGCACAGAAAGGCAGAGGCTCCTTGGTGTTCTTTGTGTTCTTTGTGGCAAATCCCTGGTTGGTGTTTAGCCAGAAGATCAGCCACACAGAACGCAGAGAGCGCACAGAAAGGCAGAAGCTCCTTTGTGTTCTTTGCGCTCTTTGTGGCAAATCCCTGGTTGGTTCTGGCTACGCCAGGTTAGGGATAGCAGGTCTGGCCCAGCCCACAGCCCCAGCGCCCTGCGCTGAGCATCACGTCGCGCACATCGATAACGTTGTCGCTGTTGACGTCGAAGTGGGGATCGTAGCAGCTCTGGTTCAGCGCGCAGTTCCAGCGGCTGGCCAACGCGGTCACATCCTGCGTGTCGATGACGAAATTGCAGATCACATCGTAGATCGAGCAGCCCCAGGGCACGATCGGGTTGAGGTTAGGATCGTCCCAATGGGTGTTCCATGTGCCGCCCAGATCTTGATCCTCGATCCAATAGTAGTAGACCATGCCGGGAACCAGGCCGGCGCTGTCGGGATAGGCGTAGTAATAGCCCTGGGTCGAGCCGGGATGAGCCGGGATCACCGGGGCTGTGATCACCACGGCCTGGCTGGGATTGGGTGTCGTGCCGCGCAGCAGGCGATAGGCGGAGACCGTTTGCTCGCTGACCGACTGCCACTCCAGCAGGATATGCTGAGGGTAGTCCGCCGTGCCGATGAAGTATTCCAGATCCACCGAGTCGGGGCCGGGCTGCATGGCGGGGCTGGCGGCCAGGCTCGTTGCCGGGCCGGCCAGCAGAGTCAGCAGCAGCAAGGTCAACAACAGGGGTGTGAGGTGCTTTTTGGGTGTCATGGGTTCTCCTGAGATGTCAGACGCGCGTCCAGGCGGCTGTAGCGCCTGCTCCCGGCCGATCTGTGGTCCGCCGGGAGCAGGCGCGCACGGTGGGTTCAGTTCCAGGCCTCGGCCGCCAGGCTGATGTCCAGCACGTCCATGGCGTCGTCAGCGTTCAGATCGTAGCGCGGGTGATAGAGGCCGTCGCCGAGCAGCGCGCCCCAGCGCGCGGCCGTCTGCTGAATGTCGGCCACGGTGACGCTGCCGCTGCAGTCCACGTCGGGCACGGCCAACGCCACCGTGCTGGCCTGGGGCGTGGCGTCGCCGTTGTAGCTGACGACCGCGTCGACGGTGAGCAGGCCGCAGGCCGTCAGCGCGGGCGAGATCAGGCTGCGGAAGGCCACGGTGGTGGGCGCGCCAGGGGGCACATCGCCGCTCCAGAGGATGGCGTGGCTGCCGGGGTCGTAGGTCAGGATGCCGCTGCTGGCCGCCAGCCAGGTCGGCGCGCCCAGCTCCAGCGGCAGGGTCATGGTGGCCTGCACGCCGGGCGCGGGCAAGCCATCGGCGTGGGAGAGGGTGAGCGTGCCGGTGAAGGGGAAGCCGGGCGGCAGCCAGTCCCGATTGCCGGCCAGGCTGGACGCCACCGCGTCCGGCGCGGTCAGGATGACGGTCAACGCCTGCAAGGAGACCGCTGGCGCCATCTGGCTGCTCACCGTGGCCGGTGTGACCAGGTCGAAGTTCTCTGGCGAGGCCATCGCGTTGACCTGCAGGGCGAAGTGGACAGTTTGCTGGCTGCCAGGGGGCAGATCGGGCAGGCTCCAGCTCAGGGTGTCGCCGTTGTGGATCGCGCCGCCGGCATCCACCACGGCGGCCAACTGCTGCGGATAGTCCACCACCACGGCTGGCTTCGTCGTGGTGAAGATGCTGCTGTTGCTGATCGTCACTGTGTAGCTGAGCGTGGTCCCGGGCTGCGCCGTGTCGTCGCTGACCTCCAGCGTGGAGGAGGAGAGATCGCCGGTGGGGTAGCGCAGCTTCAGCGCGGGATCGCCGAAGAAGATCATGGTGTCGATCACATCGTGGAAGCTGAAGCTGTTCTGGAAGAAGTAGAGCTTGGCCGCGTCGATGACATCGCCCGCTCGCTGGTGGCGCTCCTCGAACAGCGTCTTGTGCATACCTTGTTGCAGAGTTAGCAGCGCGCTGCCCACGTGCAAGCCTGACGGCGAGAGGTCGGCGATCGAGCTCCTTTGCGGTGTGATGACCATGATCTCGGCCAGGCTCTGCATGTAGGGGTAGCCCTGGCTGTCAAAGGGCGAGTCCCAGACGAAGTAGCCGGTCAGACAGGCGTTGGCCAGGGTCAGCGGCAGGCGAGTGTTGGCCGCCTGCATGGGCGGATCCCTGCGCCAGTAGGCCGCGACGCCGCCCCAGTTGGTCTGCGAGCCATGCCCGAACCACTGCAAGTACAGCGCGCCTTCGTCGAAGATCGACCGGGTTGCAGCGCGCAGAAGGTCAGCATTGGAGGTGACATGGGTGCCGTTGGGGCAGACCGTCGGCCGGCTGGGGTTGTCGTAGTACATGCGGCGATCGGCGTAGGAAGACGGCAGCCATTGCAGGCGTCCGTAGTCGCTGAGGGCATGGAAATTGCCGCCAGGGTCGCTGCAATCGTCGGCGATGTAGGCCGCGCGCTGCTGCCACAGCCCCGGCGGATTGGCCGACTCGCTCTCGTAGCTCAGGATCTTGTCCACCATAGCCGTGACATCGGCCGCGCTGTTGACGGGAAAGCGGCCGATGGCCATGTCGGGCAGGTAGTCGGCCAGGCTGTCCAGGCTGACAAACCGGTTGTCGGCCGGCACCTCGCCCCACCACGGATCGACATGGGTCAGATAGGGAGGCAGCAGATTGGGCAGGGTCTGGGCGGTGACGCCGTTGAAGTCGTAGTGGCCGTCGCCCACCAACGCCACGTAGCGCGGCGCTGCGGCCCAGTGGGCCTTGGCGTAGTGCAGGAAGCTGCGGATCGCCATGGGATCGATGCGGCCATAGCTCCACTCGTCGTAGATATCCTGCACCCGCACCACCGCCACCCGCAGCCCCTCGGCCGTGCGCTGGGCCAACAAAGGCTGCACAGCGGTCTCCAACTGCGCGCCCAGCCCGGTGCTGCCGCTGTAGGAGCGTTCCGCGCCGACGATGGCCAGATAGTCGAAGGCGTTGCTGGCGCTGGCCCAGGTGGAAGGCTCGTCGCGCTCGATCGCGCCAGGCGCCAGCAGCGCCGCGTCGGTGCTCAGGGCGTAGGCCGGATCGGCCACCGTCTCGTCCCAGTAGAGGGTGTGCGAACCGCTGTCCGCCTGGGCCGCGACGCCGCTCAACAGCAGCGGATGCTGTGGATCGCGCACGTCCACCACAGCGACAGCCGGATCGGTGAAGCCGGAGACTGCCACCGGGTTGACGACCGCGGGCAAGCCAAGGATATCGATGCGATCGTTTTCCACATCCGCCACGGCCGGATAATAGACCTTCACCCAGTCAGGCGAGACCCAGTACAAGGGGTTTCCGCCGCCTAAGCCCGGCAACTGCGCCAACGCGGCATCCAGATGGACGCGGTTGGGCGCGCCGTCCAGCCAGTTGGACGGCACGGTGGCTGTGATCGGGTAATCCACCGAGCCATCCCATTGGTAGAGGCCCAAGACATGGTCGTTGAGGCGCACCTGCACCGACTGGTCCGGGTTGGCCGCCTGATTCTGGCCCCCATGCACCAGCGCTTCGATGCGCACCACGTCCGAGGAGGTCACGGGATCGTCCAGCGTCAGGTCGTAGCTGCGGGTCACCTGCGGCGCGCTGTTGTTCACATAGAGCGCGTTGTCGAAGAAGTGATCGGCGTAGTCGGGACGCTCGTACAGGGTGCGGTAGTCCAGGTCGTACTCCACCTGCACCGTCTGGGTGATCACCGACGCGCCCGCGGGTGGGGCCGCGGCTGTCACGGCGCGGGTGGCCATGCGCGGGCCGACCAATCCAGCGCCATAGACGAACTGATAGACATTGTAGTTTTGAAAGCGGCCGCCGTCGTAGGGCACGGCATAGAAGATCACCAGGTCGCCGGAATCGAAGCTGTTGTCCCCTGCGCCGGTGACCAGAATATCCACCGGCTGGCCTTTGTAGTAGACCGCGAAAGAGGCCGGGCTCTCGCCGCCCGGGCCAACGGCAACGCCCGCGGCCGCCAGGTCGGCATAGGTCAGGCGATAGAGGCCGCTCTCGCGCGTGTGAAGCCGCAGCGCGCCGGCGCCGGGCAACGCGATCGGCTCATAGAATCCGGCGTCGCTGGGCTGCGACGGCGCATCTCCGCCCGCGCGCAGTTGCACGGTCAGGCGCAGGTCGGGATGATAGCGCACCTGACCGGTGACCGGGTTATATTGAAAAGGGAAGACCCGCACCGGCAAGAGGCGCTGCCCCCCCTGCATCACCGGCTCGCCGGCGATCACCGGGGAGGCCGGATAGAAGGCGTTCACACCGTAGATCGCGGGGTCGGGCTGGTCGATCACCGGCACCGCGCTGGGCAAAACGGCCAGATTCAGGGGCGCCACCGGCCCGCTCAGATCGAGGTTGGGGGTCGGGGCCGCGGCCACCGTCACCTGCTCGGCCAGGATGCGGCTGCCGATCGATTCGTAGGTCAGCTCCCAGCCGCCGGTGAGCGGCAGGTCGAAGGTGATGCCATGCAACGGCAGGCGCGGCGCGCCCGGCGTGGCGTCGGTGGCGTAGCCAGGCGCCTCGATTCCATCGGGAATCAAGCGATATTCGGGCGTTTCCACCCGGGCGCTCAGTTGGCCCGTCTCGCCGGCCGCTTCGACCGCCGCGGGCGCCCATCCGGTTATGATCAAGATGCTGATCGCTAACAATCGTCCAAACACAGTCATTGTTGTCCTCGAATCGGGTGTCATCATGGATCACAGTTTACTTCACAACAGGCTCAGGGAAACATTACAATTAGATTAAAAAAGGTGGAACGCGCTCGTGAGAAAGCGTTCCACCTGGGCCACTTGACAATAACAGCGGCTTGTTGAACGGAAACCGAACACAAACCGAGCAGTTGCCCGTCCGGCGTGTGTTCTGATGCTATGCGAGCGCCATTGCTCCGGTTGACATCGTGGCTCGACTAAGCCAAGGCTGAACGGGCCAGCAGGGCCATTAGCTAGTCGTGGAGCTGAACGGTCCGAAGAGCGGGCCAGCCTGCGGATCGAGCTCCTGGGCGCTGGGGGTCAACGAACGCTCGACAAGGATCTTGGGCTCTTGCCATTTCTGCCTGTTGGCCGTGCGGTTCGCCACGACAGCCGGTGTAGGTTGAAACATCTTTTCCTCCTGTGATTTCCGAGAATAGCGATTGAAAAAGACTGAATATCAGGAATCGAGCCAGACAATCAGCCCCTTGTCCACCAATTCGCCCAACAGGGCGGTGACAGCTTGCTGCGCTTGGCCCTGATCGACTTCGTACTCCTCGACCAATACAGCGGCGATATCGTCCACAGACCGGCTGCCATCGGCCAGTTGCCAGATGCGCGTGGCTGTGGGATTCAGCATGCGCACCATGCCCTCGTGGGGACTGATGATGACGGCATCTGCGCCATAGACCCTGGAAGCAACGCTGGGAGTGTGAATCGGCCGCCGCAACAAACTATCCATCATGATGAGTTCCAAGCGGTTCGATGATAACATGCAACAAAAGATACGTCAAATCAGCACGTTATTGCACAGTGCTGCGCAAACGCATCGCCTGACCCTTGCAGCATCGGCTCACAAGCGCTCGACTTCACACAGCCGCCGCGTCGGAATCGACGTTGCTGCTTGCTGCACCCATGTTGAACGAGTCTCCCTCCAGTATTCGCGCGTAGAGCGCCAGCAAACGTTGCTTCTGCCTGGCCTCGTCGTGCTCTGCCAACACCGCTTGTCGCGCCTGCTGGCCCTGGGCAGCCCAGGCCGCGGGGCCAGCCTGCACCAGCGCCGTGATGGCGTCGGCCAACGCGGCCGGATCGTTGGGCCGCGTGAGGGTGCAACAGCGCTCGATGAAGGTGTGGCGATAGGCTGGCAGGTCGCTGCTGATCACCGGCCGGCCGCAGGCTGCCGCCTCCAGCAGGGTCGCGGGAAAGGCATCGCTGGAAGGGTAGTTGAGCACGATGTCGGCCAGATTGTAGACTCCTGGCATGTCGTCGTGGGGCACTTCGGGAATCCAACGAATCGTGGCGCCGGCGCCCAGGCTACGCCCGGTTTCAAGCACCTCGGCGGCCAGCGATTCCGGCCGCTTGATGCGCCCCATGCCCAGAAAGACCAAAATCAGCCGCTGGTCGAGCCGCTGACTGGCCTGCACCACTGCCTGCATGATGTGACGCTGGCCATAGGTCTGCGACCAGCCGCGCGGGGAGAGGAGGACGACGGCCTCTGGCGGGATGTTCAGAGCAAAACGCCAGGCAGCGGCTTTTGTCTGATGCTCAGGGTGAAACAACTGGCCATCGACCCCGATGGAAAACCATTCCACGCGCAGGGGAGCCAACCCACGCTGAACCATGGCCTGCTCAAGGTTGGGGCTTTCCACCAGCAGCGTGTGCGCGCCCTGGCGCAGCCGTTGCAGCCAGCGCCGATCGGAGGCCGTCGCCTCCCCGGTCAGCCAGCGGTTCAGAAAGCCCCATGCCGACACCACCAGCGGCCGCAGCTCCGCGCGCAGGCAGGCGTCGGTGTAGGAGCCCAACATGTAGGCATGCACCAGATCGGGCTGGAACTGGGCCGCGATCTGGCGCAGGCGCAGCGCGGCCCGCAGCCCCGCGGCCTGGCTGCGACGATTCGGCCTGGCGCCGCGCAGCGCCGCGCTCTGGCGCGGGGAGAGATAGGCCAGCCGAAAGCTGGCCGGCCGGGCCCGATCGCGGCGCGACCAATAGTCGGCCACGCACACCTCTGCGCCGCTCTCCACGGCCCAGTCGATGTGGCGGCGCATGGCCACCGCCCGCCAGGGTCCCACCATCAGAATCCGCATGGCTCACGCTCCTTTCGCCAGCGCTTCATACAGCGCCCACAGACGCGGCTCGATTACCGCATCGGCGTAGTCGCGTTCCACCGCGGCGCGGCCCTCCAGCAGCCGAGCCTGGCGCGCCGCGGGCGGCTGGTTGACCACCTGAATCATGGCTTCGGACAGCGCGGGCGCGCTGTCTGGCTCCACCAGGGTGCAGACCTGCTCCACGAAGGCCCCGCGATAGGTGGGCAGCAGGGGGGTGATCACCGGCAACTGGCAGGCGGCCGCCTCCACCAGCGTCGCGGCAAAGGAATCGAAGTCGGGATAGCTGATCACGGCGTCGCTCAGCGCGTAGAGTGTGGGCATCTGCGGGTAGCGGACGCGCGGCAGCCAGCGCACATCGGCCGCGGCGCTGGCTGCGATGTGCGGCCAGATCTCAGCCATGTGCGGCAACGCCTGCGGCCCATCCCCCAGGCCCACCAGCGCCAGGCGCGTCGGCCGGACAAAATGCGGGTGGGCCAGCGCATAGGCCGCCACGATGGTCTGATGGCCGTAGAACGCGCCCCACATCCTCGGCGACAACAGCACGAAGGCGTCGTCGGGAATGCCGAACAGGGTGCGCCAGAGCAGCGCCGCCTCGGTGCGGCCGGGCCGAAAGCGCTCGGTGTCCGCGCCCAGAGGCAGCCACTCGACGCGGCCGCCAGGTCGGGCCAGCGCGCGCGCCGGCGCCAGCAGCGCCGGCGCATCGACGATCAGCGCGTCGGCCGCGGCCAGCACCTGGCGCGTCGTAGATGACAGCTCTGCCGCAGCCTGGCCCGCGCGCAGGGCCAGCGCTCCCCAGGTGGAGACCAGCAGCGGCCCCAGGCCCGCGTTCACGGCGGCCAGCCCCAGCGCAGTGACGTTGTGCAGATGCACCACCTGCGGCTGGAACTGCGCGGCCAGACGGCGCAGCGCCTCCGCCGCGGCCAGCAGGGGGTCGCTGGACGCGCCCGCCGGCTCGCGGGCCAGGGGCAGCGCCGTGAAGCCAAAGCCTTCGGGGACCAGGGCGCAGTAGGTGTCATCTTCGTCCACCACCCACACCTCGGCGTCGCGCGCGGCCAGCCAGGCCAGCACCCGCTGCATGGCCACCACCCCCACCGGGCCGATGCTCAGGATACGCACGATGCACTCCCTGCGGCCGCTGGCAGCGCGCCGGCCAGATAATCCCACAGCTCGCTGGTGGGCCGAAAGCGCAGTTGGTAGGCCGGCAGCGCCTGGGTCAGGCGCTCCACCGCGGCCAGCCAGGCCGCCGCGCTGGCGGTGCGCTCCACCGCGGCCAGGTTGGTGCGCAGCAGCTCCAACGCGGCCTCGGCCGGGCTGAGCCGCGTCAACTGGAAATCGGGTGCGTGCGCCAGCAACAGCAGCGCGCTGGCTGGGGCACGCCGATTGCCGCGCCGCGCCAGCTCCGGTGGCGTGGTAGGGCCAACGAAGGGGGTGCTGAGCAGGTGCGGCTGCGGCCCGGACAGGTCCACGATCACCATCTCGTCGTTGAAGAGCTCGCCGTGGCCGTCGGCCAGCCGGGCCACGGTAGTCTTGCCCGCGCCGGCATGGCCGCTGACCACCAATCCCAGCCCGCGCCACTGAATTCCCGCGGCGTGCAGCAGCAGGCTGTCCCGGGTGCGCGGCAGCGTCTGCATGCAGGCATAGGCGACAGCGCTCTCCAGGGCCGCCGGCGCAGCGTCCAGGCTGCCGACGCGCGTGAGCGCCTGGGCGCGCGCCAGGTCAATCCACCCAGTATACAGGTTGGTCTGAAAACGGGTCAGCAGGCCGTCGTGTTCGATCCAGCGCTGGCCGGCCAGATCCAGGCCAGGCGCGTGCTCCAAAGTCACGCGCCATCCGGCCGGGCCAGCCAGCGGAAACTCACGGTAAAGCGGCGCCAGCGTGGCCAGCCAGGCATCGTCAGGCACGTCAACCTGAAAGCCAACGCCGCCCACGGTCATGGCGAAGGAGGAGGAGGGATGTGTGGGGGACATGGGAGTAGGATAAGTAACCCGTAACTCGTAACACGTAACCCGGAATCTCGCCCAGCAGCACTCATTTCCGGGTTACGTATTACTCGTTACGGGTTACGCTCCCCAGAATCGCGCCCAACAGCACTCATTTCCGGGTTACGAGTTACTCGTTACTCTCCCGGATACGCGTCCTGCTGGCTGGCCAGCAGCGGGTCAGCGCAGGCCGGCTCCTGGCGAATCTGGCGGCGCAGGGTGTAGAGCAGGCAGTGACAGAGCACCCCGAAGACGTCCTCCACCTGTTCCATGCTGTGGCTGGGCACGTGAAGCGTCACATGGCTCAGATCGGACGCGGCCAGCCGGCCGCCGTCGAAGCCGACCATGGCCAGGGTGCTGGCGCCGGCCTGGCGGGCCAGCGCCAAGGCGTTGACCACGTTGGCGGAGTTGCCGCTGCCGCTGATGCCGATCACCAGATCGCCCGGCTCGACCACGTTGCGCAGTTGTTCGGCCAGCGCCACGGCGTAGCCGTCGTCGTTGCTCCAGGCCATCAGCGCGGGCACGTTGTCCACCAGCGCGCTGGCGCGGAAGCGGTGGCGACCGGCGATGTTGGTCCCTTTGTTCAGGTCGCCGGCGAAATGGCTGGCGATGGCCGCGCTGCCGCCGTTGCCGCAGACGTAGACGCGGCTGCGCCGCCGCCAGACGGCCAGCAGCAGCGCCTCGGCCGCCATGATGGGCTCCACAGGCAGCGCGGCCAGCAGGGCTGAGACGCTGTGGAGATAGGCCGCGATGGGGTGGGCGGGAGTGGGAGTTTGGTCCATGGGCGTTGCCTGACTAGCCGCCCTGCGGCCCGGTGCTTTTGGCCACCAGCAGGATGCCGGCGATGATCACCAGAATGCCCAGCCAGCGCAGCGGCGGCACGGTCTCGCCCAGCAGAAAGCGGCCGGACAGCGTCACCAGCACGAAGTTCAGCGCCAGGAAGGGATAGGCCACGCTCAGGTCCAGCCGCGCCAACACTGCGATCCAGGCCAGCGCGCCGGCGGCATAGAAGATCAAGCCCAGAATCATCAGCGGCGATTTGAAGATCAGACCGATGATGGCCAGGACGCCGTTGGCGTTCTCGGCCACGCCCGCCTGGCTGACGCCCATCTTGAGCGCAGTCTGCCCGGCGACGCCAAAGGCCGCGGAGAGCAAGATCAGAAGAAGCGCAGAGGTCAGGTTAGAGTCCATGCGTCGGGATTTCATGGGGCAGGATGGGGTGGTTGTTCGGGCGCTGAGCCGTTCACGCCCGGTTGCGGTATAGGGTCGGATCCACCACTTCGGCCATACGTTGTTCGTCCAGCACGCCGCCCAGGAACTGGTTGACCTGGCGCACGTAGGGCAGGGGGTCGGCCAGCATGCGGTTGTAATCGACGTAGAGCACCTGGATGTTCGGCTGGCCGCGCAGCCAGGTCTCGACCTTCTGCACGTGCTTGCTGAAGAGGCGAGTCAGCTCTTCGTCGCTGACCCGGTCGGTGGGCTCGCCGCGGCGCTCCAACATCTTCTTCTGCGAGGCCAACACCTCGGGCATGGCCCGCTGCATGAAGATCACCCGGTAGGTATAGGTCGCTGGCAGATGCTCCAGCAGCGCCGAGATCACCTTCACCACCTTGCCTTGGGCGTCGGCCAGCCAGGCGGTGTCCCCCTTGTCCATCTGTTTGACGCGCTCCATCTCGTAGTAGCCCTTGGGGTTGTCCTCGTCGGCGGTGCGCTGGGCATCGGTGACCACGGCCAAGCCGCCGGCCTCCAGCGCCTTCATCATCATGGAGGTGCCCGAACGCGGCAGGCCAGAGACCACGGCGATGAACTGAGGGGTTTTTGTTTTGCGGAAGGTGGGTAGCTTCATGGCGGCATTATACCAGAAGATGGCCAGATGCATCAGAATCTGACTCGCCCGCACGCGAACGGTTGGCATTGGCTTTTTGGCGCGGCTGTGCTAGAATTCGCTGTCATTGACCCAGCTCCGCCGAGACGCCCTATGCAAGCCAGCGCCGTCCCCAAAGTGCCCCACGCGCGCGCCGGAATTCCAGCGCTGAGCGCGATTCCGGGCTACTTCATTCAGCCAGCGCGCATCCTGCGCGGCTATCGGCGCGCCTGGTTGCAGCCGGACCTGGTGGCCGGAGTCACGGTCGGGGTGGTGTCGCTGCCGCAAGGCATTGCCTTCGCGCTGCTGGCTGGTCTGCCCGCGGAGATGGGCATCTATACTTCCGTCATCGCCGCGGTCATCGCCGCGCTGTGGGGTTCCTCCAACCAGCTCAGCACCGGCCCCACCAACTCCTCGTCTCTGCTGGTGTTTTCGGTGCTCTTGCCCATCGCGGTGCCCGGCTCGCCGGTCTATATCGCCGCGGCCGGCCTGCTCGCCATCATGGCCGGCGCGCTGCGGGTGATCATGGGCATGGCCCGGCTGGGCGTCCTGATCAATTTCGTCTCCGATTCGGTGGTGGTCGGCTTCACAGCCGGCGCGGGCGTGTTGATCGCCATCGGCCAACTGCGGCATCTGTTTCATCTGGACTTTCCCAACTCGCCGCGGCTGCTGGAAACGGCCTCGAATCTGGCCCTGCACATCCAGAAGGCCCACTTGCTGAGCACGCTGCTGGGCATCGGCGTGATTGTAGCCACCGTGGTGATCCGGCGCTGGAAACGCAACCTGCCCGCGCCGCTGATCGCCATGATCCTGGCCTCGCTGGTGGTCGCGCTGTTTGGCCTGCAGGACCATGGCGTCGCGGTCCTCAGTTCGTTGACCCGCAGCATCCCCCCCATGATCGATCTGTCGCAGATCAGCTTCCGGCTGGTCAGCGATCTGTCGGCCGGCGCGCTGGCCGTGGCGCTGATCGGCCTGGTGGAGGCGATGTCGATCGCGCGCGCCATCTCTGCTCAGACCGGCCAGCGGCTGGACAGCAACCAGGAGTTCATCGGCCAAGGGCTGGCCAACATCGCCGCGGGCGTTCTGAGCGGCTACCCCTCCTCGGGCTCCTTCAACCGTTCGGCGCTCAATCTGGAAGCGGGCGCGCGCAGCCCGCTGGCCAGCGTCTTCGCCGGGCTGGTGGTGCTGGTGGTCGTCTTCCTCTTTGCCCCTCTGGCGGTCTATGTGCCACTCTCCGCCATCGCCGCGCTGTTGATCATCAGCGCCTTCAGCATGATCAACCGCAAGGAGATCGTGCGCATCTGGCAGGGCTCCCCCGGCGACCGCCTGATCATGGTGGTGACCGTCGGCGCCACACTTTTCCTGCCCTTGCAGTTCGCGGTTCTAACCGGCGTGATGTTGTCGCTGGTCACCTACATCTGGCGCACCAGCCTGCCGCGCGTCTATTCGGTGGTGCCCGATGAACAGTTCATGCATTTTGTCCACCAAATCGACGACCGCGGCGAGCTGCGCCGCCCTTGCTGTCCCCAGCTCAGCATTCTGGAGATCCAGGGCGACCTGTACTTCGGCGCCGCGCCGCATATCGAAGAGGTGATTCTGGCCAAGCAGAAGGACAATCCCAGCCAGCGCTTCCTGTTGATGCGCATGGTCAGCGTGGATCAGATCGACATCAGCGGCATTCACATGCTGGAGAACGTGGTGCGCACGCTGCGCGAGCAAGGGGGCGACATCTTTCTGGTACGCGTGCAGCAACCGGTCTTCGCCTTCATGCAGGCCACTGGCTTCGCTGATCTGCTGGGCAAAGACCACTTTCTGCAGGACGACAGCGCGATCACCCAGCTTTTCCACCACGTGCTGGACCCGGCCATCTGCATCTATGAATGCGAGGTCAAGATCTTCAGGGAATGCCAGAATCTGCCCAAGCAAGCGTTGCCCGCCGGGCTGGCGCTGCACACCCATCAACCTGCCCGGCCCGCGCCGGCCATCGCACCGCGGCTGCTGTGGGAGCAGATGCATGGCGCCAGCCCGCCGCTGGTGTGCGATGTGCGCGAGCCGCGCGAGTACCAGCGCGCCCACATCCCCGATGCGCGGCTCTGTCCCTTGCCCAAGCTGCTGGTAGAGCCGGCGCCCCTGCCGCGCGACCGGCACATCGTGCTGACTTGCCGTTCAGGCCGGCGCAGCGCACGCGCGGCCCAGGCGTTGGCCCAACAGGGCTACGCCGATGTGGCTGTGCTGGAAGGGGGCCTGTTGGCCTGGGAGGCGGCCGGCCTGCTGGAGGCGGTCAATCTCAAGGAGGATGCATGACAGCAACCACTCCCCCCCGCAATCTGAGCCTGGACATGGTGCGCGCCACCGAGGCGGCCGCGCTGGCTGCCAGCCGCTGGATGGGGCTGGGCAAGGCGGACGAGGGCGACGACGCCGCGGCCGAGGCGTTGGTGGCCGGGCTCAACTCGCTGGATATGCAGGGCCGTATCGCCATCGGCGAGGAGGGCAAGCTGGGGCGTCATTCGCCCCTGGACAGCGGCGCCTTGGTGGGCACTGGCGCCGGCCCCCTGGTCGATGTGGTGGTCGATCCGATCGATGGCCGGCGGCGTCTGGCGCTGGGCTACTCCGACGCCATCTCCGTGGTGGGTATGGCTCCGCGCGACAGCATGTGGGCGCCCGCGCCCGCGGTCTACATGGAAAAGATCGTGGTGGACCGCGAGGCCGCGGAGGCGCTGGTGCCCGAATGCCTGGACGCGCCGGCCGCCTGGACGCTGGCGCTGGTGGCGCGCGTCAAGCATCGGCCCGTGCGCGATCTGGTGGTCTTTATGCTGGATCGTCCGCGCCATCATCACCTGGTGGAGGAGATTCGCGCG
>JAJTXO010000440.1 GCA_021463315.1 Caldilineales bacterium
TGTCGGACAACGGTTCAAGCCGGGGAGGCGCTGAGCAGCCAATCAGGATCAGGCGCCTCCACGATCGTCATGACTGCATCAGGCTCGAAGGCAATCCGAGTAGCCAGCATATCTTCGGCGCCAATGCGCAGCGACTTGAGGAGTTCGTCACGTGTTTTCTCTTGGGCATTGACGCCAGGCAAATCTAGTAACCAGCCAATCCACCAACCATTGCTCTGCTTCACAATAGCCCGGTACTTCACCGTGTCACCTCACAGCTGGAAAGACTACCCTGTGTCTTCTGACGTGTTCTAGGGTGACGACATCATCCCGTGGGTGACTCATGCGTTCTTGGCGCTGTGGGCGGAGAGACGCGCGCCGCAACCCTGGCCAGCTCCAACAGGCTGCGCAGCGCCTCGTTGACCGCCTGGCCATTGGGGAAAGCTTCGGCAACGTCGGCATCGAGCACGACCACATTGGAAGCTTCCCGCATGGCCGCGGCATATTTGCCGCGCACCATGACGCCGAAATCCTCACGGCGGTACTCAGGCCGTAGCTCATCGGTCATTGGTGAGTCAACCTTGTTCATAGAGTATGCTTTCTGAGCGCGTCGTGATGATACGAATTGTGCCCTGTCGATCCGTGTGAGATACTGCCAGCAAGCGCCCACGACTTGAGAGGCCAAACGTGACCATGCGCTCCTCGTCCTCGGAATGATCGGGATCTTCGCCGGTCAGGGACAAATCGTCCTCTAGCACCGTGGTCGCTTCTTCAAAGGAGACGCTATGTTTGCGCAGATTAACGGCTGCTTTCTTGGGATCCCATTCGAAGCGCATGAGATATCTCCGTTGCTGACGTAACCGCACTGCGACCTGGCTGTATTCTACCTCAATCGAGATCAACAGGCAAGGGACGGCGCGCCTGCACCGTCTCCTCCACCAGCGCCACGAAGCGCTGGCCGATCTGCTGCCAGTCGTAGCGCTGCTCGACCAGGCGGCGGGGGTTGTGGCGAAGTTCCAAGGTCGAGGCATCGTCGGCCAGCAGCAAGTGCCGTTGCTAAGCCAGGCGGACGACTAACTGCTTGCCGACCGCGCGCGCCAGCCGCTCCAGCGAGTCCAGGGTGACAGCGGTGTTATCTGGATCGAGCAGGCGATCGACCTGGGAACGGCTGGTCTGAAGACGCCCCGCCAGCTCGCTTTTGCTGATCTGCACCTCGTCCATGGCATCCTGCAACTGAAGGGCCAGGAGGCGCTTATGCGCCCGGGCGGTCACTTCTTCCAGGATGCCCTCTTCGGCCAGAAAATCGTCGAAGTTGCTGCCTGTGTATTGATTCATAGTCACACTGTTACCTGTTCAACCAGAGATTCCGGCGTTGACGAGCTAACTCCAGGTCATGCGCCGGCGCCTTCTGCGACTTCTTGATGAAGCCATGCAGCAGCGCCATCTCGCCATCTTGCACGGTGAAGAAGACTCGTGCGCTACGGCCACCTTTCAGCCGGCTACGCACTTCCCACAGGTCTGGCTCCAGCTTGCCCACCCAGGGCATACCCAGCGGCCAACGAAACTGGACGAGCTTGATGTCCTCACCGATGACCTTGCGGTCGTCTTGATCCAAATCCTTGAGCCACTCGCGCACAGGCTCTCGACCCAGCTCAGTGCGAAGGAAGACGACACGCAGGATGGGTTCGTTGTCCATCGATCACCACTGTACCACGCGTGGTACGTAAGTACAAATCCCACGATTACTCACGCCTGATTCCTGCCGCGAATTGCGCGAATTGGGCGAATTGGGCGAATGGGGGAGGCGGATGGTCCGTTCAGGCGCTGCCTCGCGACTGGGCGACATCCTCCACCAGCACCACGAAGCGGCGGCCGATGGCGTCCCAGTGGTAGCGCTGCTCGACCAGGCGGCGGACGTGCCAAGACAAGTGTTCGGCGAACAGCTATTCTGCTATGGCTTGAGCGCGAGGTCGGGCGACGACGTAGGTGAAGTTGTTGAGCAGATCGCCACAGGCCATCAGCGCGTCTTCCAGCCAGTGCACCATACTAAGTAAGTGGCGCGCGTCTGGTTCTGGCTGGTCCCGCACTCAATACGTCCAGATAACGTTGTTGAGCGGCAACAGTCCTTTCCAGTTCAGCGTTTTGCTGCTCCAGAAGGCGAACCTTCTCCTCAAGTATCTTCTCAAGGCGATACGCAAGGCGATGAGCCACAAGTTGAGGGCGATTCAGCCGGAGGACTGTGATGTGAAAACTGCCTGTTGGCGTCAATCCGTGAAGGCGACCGGTGACCTCGTCCTCAATCAGGTGCGGGGAGGCGTCGTCGAAGCCAGGGTGCAGCAGTCGGCGGCCCTGGGCAAGATCGACGTCATTGGGCCAATAGTCGCTCTTATACTGGTTGCACTTGATGCAGGCATAAACCAGATTGTCGGGTTCGTCACTTCCCCCTGCTGAGCGCGGACGATAGTGGTCGAGTGTCAGCTCGCCCCCCACCGTTGTCTCGGTCACACCGCAGTAGCCGCACGAGCGATGATAGCGTTGCCGGACAGCCTCAAACAGGGGATGCGACATAGCTTTGGCTGTTTAGCTCAAGACCGGTGATGCCCATGTAGGCCCCTTCCAGCATCCAAATGCGCCGATCCAATCGTTGGCTTCTGGCCTGAAGTTGGGCGTGGGTCGCCTCTAACCTTTCGACCTCAGCCTTCAAGCGGCGCAGCAGATCCAAGTTGGCATCTTCCCACAGCAGTCTCTCTTCAGCGTCCAGCTCAGCCATCCCAGCTTCATAGATGGCTTGCTCGCCCGCGCTCAGGCTCTCTCCTCTGGCTGCCCGGATGTGAAGTTGCCACCATTGTTGGTAGATCGCTTGATCCATGTCATGACCTCTTGGCTCTAAGGAACCACTCATTGCGCGGCTTTGTGCTCGCAGGTTCCCGGACACTCAATCTCATCTTGGTTAGCATTCTACCTCAAAACCTGTCGCGTGACAAGAGATGGCGCGCCTGCACCGTCTCCTCCACCAGGGCCACGAAGCGCCGGCCGATGGCGTCCCAGTCGTAGCGCTGCTCGACCAGGCGGCGGGCGTTGGCCGCGAGCTGGCCGCGCAGCTCGTCGTCGCCCAACAGGCGGAGGGTCTGGCGGGCGAAGTGCGCCGGGTCGTCGGCCAGCAGCAGGTGCTCGCCGTCGACTGCGTCATGCCCTTCGGCGCCCTTGGCTGTGGCCACCACCGGCGTGCCCAAAGCCATAGCCTCCAGGATCTTGAGGCGGGTGCCGCCCCCCTGGCGGATAGGCGCCACAGCCACCGTCGCCTCGGCCACCGGCAGGCGCACATCCTCCACGAAGCCGGTCAGGGTCACGCTGTCGTCCAGGGCCAGGCCGGTCAGGTCTACGCCCTCCGTGGAGCCGGTGATGGTCAGCGTGGCCGAGGGCAGCGCGGCCCGGATGCGGGGCCAGACCTCGGACAGAAACCAGCGCATGGCATCGTAGTTGGCGCTGTAGGTCAGGCTGCCGTTGAAGACCAGGCGGCCCGGCCGCGGCGGGGCCAGGCCGGGCCGGTTGTGCGTGCAGTCGACGCCGTTGGGGACCACCTCGACGCGCGGCCCGGCCGCGCCGATGGTCTCCTGCGTGGCCTGGCGATCCTGCTGTGAGACCATGGTGATCAGGTCGAAGCGGGAGTAGGTGCGGGCTTCATAGCGGCGACCTTTGCGCCAGCTCAGCCAGCGCCGGGCGCGTTGCAGCGGACTGCCCGCTTGCAGATAGCTTTCCCAGGCCCAGCGGGTCATGGCGTTGTGCTCCTCCAGGATGCGGGCCGCGCCGGGCGGCGCCTGGAGCGCGTAGTCCACCATCATGCCGGTGGAGGTGATCACCGCGTCGAAGGAGTGGGAGCGCAACGCACGGGCGGCGAGCTGGCTCATGGCTGGGATAGGGCGCGAGGCTACGGGGCGGGGCGAGAGAAAGGTGCGCAGCGCGCCAGCCTGGTTGGCCAGGAAGGGGTCGATAGGGACGACCTGGATATCCTGGCACAGGCGGTGCAGCTCGCCGGGGGCATCGGCGCGAGCGGTGGCAAAGGCAAAAGAGAGCAGACGAACCTCGTGTACCTGGCCCAGCGCCCGCAGCAAATGCCAGGCGCGCAGCTTGGAGCCGTTGTCGGGCGGATGCGGGTACCAGGTGGAGAGGAAGAGGATGTTCATCGGTTGGGGGAACAGACCCGCTCTACGTCGACGCCCATCTTGCCCCACCGCCCTAGCATCGCGTCGCGCAGTGCAAACAGGCGCGCGTTGCGGTTGGGGATGCGCTGCC
>JAJTXO010000441.1 GCA_021463315.1 Caldilineales bacterium
TCAGCGCGGGCGGCTCACTCTTGATGCGGTGCGGCTTGCCCACCGTGCGACCGGTGGCCACATCGTCGATGGCCTGCAGCAGCTCGCTCAACCCTTTGCGCTGGCGGGCCTCGGTGGGAACCACCGGCACACCCAGATCGCGCGCCAGCCTGCGCTCATCCACCGCCAGCCCATGCCGCCGCGCCTCGTCCATCAGGTTCAGACAGACCACCACACGGTCTGTGATCTCCAGCACCTGCAGCACCAGGTTCAGGTTGCGCTCCAGCCGGGTGGCGTCCACCACCACCAGAGTCACATCGGGCTGGCCGAAGAGGATGAAATCGCGCGCCACCTCCTCGTCCAGGCTGGTGGCCAGCAGCGAGTAGGCGCCGGGCAGATCCACCAGCTTGTAGCGGCTGCCGCCATACTCGAAGCCCCCCTCGGCGCGGGTCACGGTCTTGCCCGGCCAGTTGCCGGTGTGCTGACGCAGCCCGGTCAGCGCGTTGAAGACAGTGCTCTTGCCCACGTTGGGGTTGCCAGCCAGCGCCACCACGAAGTCCCAGCTCGCCATATCGATGCCCAGACGCTGCAGGTGAGCCGCGTTATGTGAAGGACAGGAGGTGCAGCCGGCCGCGGCATGGCCGGTCGGCGCCGGCTGCACCGTCAGGGTGAAGCTGGGGTCGTCGTCGATCAGATCCAGAAATACCGGCTGGCTGTCAACGGACGGCAGCTCGGGGGAATCGTTCTTCGGTTGTGTTGTCGTGTTCATACAGGCGCCTCCGGCGACACATAGACTTCGGAAGTCGCCGCATCAGGGTTAGACTGGCCTTTCATCCGAAACTGTGTCCTTCTGAGTGCTGCGGCGACTTCCGAAGTCTTGGGCGCTACGAATGTTGATCAATTGGGCCTGCTCGCGGCGCAGCGCGATCACCGCGCCGCGGATACGGTAGGCGGTCGGGTCGCCGCTGGGGCTGAGCAGCTCGGCCGCGATCACCACGCCCGGCAGGATGCCCAGGTCCATCATGCGGCGCCGCTCGACGCCGCGAATGCGCGGCGACAGGGCCACCACCTGGCCTTGCTGGCCAGGCCGCAGCGCGGCCAGCGTCTCGGCCGCGTCTGCGCTGGTCGTTGCGCCGTTGCTGGGGACCGATGCCGCCTCCACCGGCCGCACCGATACGTTGGCGGCCAGCAGCGGGGCCAGCAGATGCTCGTCGCCGCCGGCCCAGAAACGCACCCGCGTCGGCGACACCTCCACCAGCCGCACCTCCATGCCAGGATAGATGCCCTCGGCCACCAGTTGGGCGTAGATCGTCTCCGGCTCGTCCTCGATATGGACAATGCGCGCGGGCCGGTCCAGCGCCAGGGTCGGCAGCGGCTGGCCGCCGTGATGGACGTAGCGGCCGTCGGCGTCGGGGATGGGGTCGCCGTGGGGGTCATGGGTGGGGCGGCCAAGCTGGGCCGCCAGCGCCTCCACCTGCTCTGGCCGCAGGTCGTGCTCCAGCCGCTCGGCCTGCTGATGCCATTCCTGCTCGTCGAAGCCGGTCTGCTCAGCCAGATAGCTCTCCCAGAGACGGTGGGCGCGCACGATGTGCAGCGCGGCCTCGCGGCCCTGCAGCGTCAGCGCGTAGTCGCCGCTGGCCGCGTTGACCAGCCCCAGCGCCTGCATCGCGCCCAGCAGGCTGGCGGCCGCGTCGGTGGAGACGCCCAGGCTGCCAGCCACGCTCTCCAGGGTGGGCCGGCGGCCATGCATCTCGCATTTGTGGATATGTTTCAGCGCGTCCTCGATGCGCACCCGGTCGGTGACGCGGGCGCGCTCTCGCCAGCGCGCCAGCAGCCCGCGCTGCGGCCAGCCGATGGCCAGCGCTGCCGCCAGCAGCAGCGTGCCGATGATCAAAGCCAGCAATGGATCAACCATGACATCCTCTCAGTCCTGCAGCTCGACCGTCAGCTCGACAGCCAGGTCGAAGGCTACCATGCGCCGCTGGCCGCCGACCTCCACCAACAGCGGCCCCTGAAAAGGGCTTTGTTCCAGCACAGCCACCTGGGCGCCGGGGTAGAGCCCCAGCTCGCCCAGATAGCGCAGCCGCTGGGCATCCTGGGCATGGACGCGCCTCAGCCGGGCCGCGCGGCCGGGCGCCAGCTCCGTCAACGGCAGGCCAGGCGCAGCCTCCGCCAGCCGGCCGTCGCGGTCAGGGATCGGGTCGCCGTGGGGGTCGAAGGCGGGATAGCCCAGCTTGCGGGCGATGGCCTCCTCCACCTCTTCGCTGATGGCGTGCTCCAGCCGCTCGGCCTCTTCATGCACCTGGTCCCAGGGCATGTCCAGGATATCGTGCAGGAAGAGCTCGACCAGCCGGTGATGGCGCACCATCTCCAGCGCCACCTGCTGGCCGGCCGGCGTCAACTGCACGCCGCGGTAGGGCACGTGCTCGATCAGCCCGGCCTCGGCCAGCCGCTTGACCATGTTGGTGGCCGAAGCCGGCGCGACGCCCAACGCCTGGGCGATGGCCGAGTTCGACGCCTCCTGGCCGCGACTGAGCAGCATGTAGATGGTTTTGAGGTAGTCCTGATGAGCTTGTGAGTAATCCATGTTTATCATAAGCTAACTCTAATTTTAGGGACGACTAAATAATATCCACAGCCGCTGTTTCTGTCAAATTTGCTCAGCGTGCTGGCATAATTCGGGCGCGGGCAGGTGTAAAAACCACTTGGACGGTCGTTAATTGTGACATAAGGAGCAAATGCACTCCTGATCCTTGCCCATTTTGATTGGCTCTAGGAGGCCACCATGAAAGACAAACTTTTTCGGATGCTACCCATCGTCGCAGTTGCGATCTTGCTGCTGGGCCTGATGGCATCAGCGGCTTCCGCCATGCCAGCCGGCCAGGGAGGCATCGATCCCGACGGCGTCCTCGTGACTCCACCCATGCCGACCAGCCCGGTGTCGCCAGAAGAGGCGCCGGACACCCTGGGTATGCGCGAGCCGGAGTGGACGACGTTCTTTTACTCCTTCCCCCCTGGCAGCGGTTTTCACTCTACTTCTGACGCGATGGGCAGCAACTACAATTCTGGCGCGTGCATCAACGCCACCGGCAACGCCACTGAATTCTTCACGATCTACTTGGACCTGCCTGAAGGCAGTCGTATTGACTACGTGCGCCTCTATTACAGAGACACAAGCAGCAGCAACAGCATGGCTTCGCTGCGCAAGTACGACGGAGCCGGCAATACAAACATCCTCGGCACGGTTGATTCAACCGGCAACGGCGGCTTCGGCTACCAGGTAAGCCCCTACATTGGTCACATTGTCGACAACAGCAACGGGGCCTATGCGCTGAACTGGCGACCTATTGTGGTGGGCACTGCGATGCAACTGTGCGGCATGCGCGTCGCCTACCGCCTGGCAACCAGCGCGACCTACCTGCCATCTGTACAAAGACGGTAACCTCGCTGCGGCAGCGGTAGGCAACTGCCCAAACACAACTTCATGGGTTGGCACGGTCGGCCCACCCTCCAGTCGTTGCACTCCTTCAGGCTACGTCCGGGGCTGCCGCAGGCGTGCGCAAAGACCGGCCAAAGCGCGAAGTTGATTGTGGACAGTCACCAAGACCGGGTTTGTCGCCAGGAACGCCTGGAGAGAAACCCGGTTTTTGTTTGAACAATGCACACCCACGCGCGAACCGGCCGAGCGGCCGCATGGAGTGGCCTGGGGCGCTGCTCTGTTGCGGCTTTGTGGTCCGGCGTACTGGGCGCTGATTACGGTTTTGACTGGTCCGCGCTATAATGGAGAGCATCTGCAAGAGTGTCCGGCTGGTAGCCGGACCTACGGACTTGACGCTATGGATCTTCCACCTGATTCCAGCCCGCGGCTGTTGGATGCTCTGGCCAGCCTGAACCGCGTTGGCCGCACGGTCAATCGCATCGGCTCGGGGCGTGAGACTGACAGCGCCTCGACTCTGCGTCTGATCGTGGAGAGCGCGGTGCAGGTCGCGCCCGAGTCCTCGGCCGTGATCTACGCCTATGACGCGGCCGCGGGCGGCTTCGATCTGGCCTCGCGCGTCACGGCCGGGCCGCTGGTGGCGCCAGCCAGGGGGGACGGGCCGAGGCCCGATGGCCTGGGGCGTCGCGCCATCGCGGGCCAGCGCACGGTGTTGTCCTACGATGAGCCCGGCCTGGGCATCCACCCGGTGCAGGTCGAGGCGGGCGCGCTGGCTGCGGCCTGTTTTCCGCTGCTGGTGGCCGACGAGCCG
>JAJTXO010000442.1 GCA_021463315.1 Caldilineales bacterium
CTCGCCCGCCGCAACCGAAACCCCAACGCCGACGTCTTCATTCACGGCAAGTCCGACGCCGACCGATGGAACGCCTCCAAGCACGGCCACGCCCGAGTCGACGCCGGGCACGGCCACGCCGACCGCCACCGCGCCGCCTTCAGGGACGCCCTTGATGACGCCCGCCTCGGGCTATCGCTTCATCGAGCTCAACCCATCGGTGGGCCAGCCCGGCCAGGAGATCACGGTCGCCAGCGGCAATTGGAGCCCCGGCACGGTGCTGCGGGTCTCGCTGGGTGAGTTCAACACCGGCTATACGCAGGCGCAGTTGCTGCCGGGCGTGAGCTTTACCACCCCTATCGACAGCTCCCAGGCGTGGTCCTTCCGCTTTGTGTTTCCCAACCAGCCGCCCTGGTCCACCCAGACGCGCCCGGTGGAGGTGTGGGTCCACAACGCAACCTGGTCCGAATGGGGCCATGACAAGTTCGATTTCGACCTGCCCTAGTAACTGTCCGCCATCGACTTTGAGTGCTGCGGCGACTTCCGAACTCTGGGGCTGAGCAGTTGCAACAGAAACGAACGTGTCATCTCAATAGACCGGGGTCGAGACTTCCGAAGTCTGCGCAGGTTGGTTCAAAACGGGCTCACAGTCCATAGGACTTCGGAAGTCTTCCCCCTCTATTGAGATGATACGAAACGAACAAAACAGAGCACAGCACCGTGCAAAGAGCTTGGCCCCCGCCGCCACAGGCGGGGCGCCGTCCGATTGGCATCGCATATGCAGGATTTCCTTCAGTTAGACAGACTGCCGCAGAATCTGGCCTATCTGCTCTACAGCACCAGGCATCTCGAGACTGTGCTCGATCTGCTGCTGGTGTCGTTGACCTATTTCCTGATTCTGGGCGTGATTCGGCGCTCTCAGGCTGCCGTGTTGCTGCGCGGCGTCTTGATCCTGGCGCTGGTGGCTGTGGCTGTTTCGGCGATCTTTCGACTGCCCACCTTTACCTACATGCTGCGGGCCGCTCTGGTCATCACCGTGATAGCCACCCCGCTCATTTTCCAGCCAGAGCTGCGCCGGGGCTTGGAGCGGCTGGGACGCACCTTCGGCTTCTTGCAGATCGCGCCCACCGAATTGGTGCATCGCGTCGTTCCTACGCTGCTGCGCCTGGCCGGCGATCTGTCGGAGCGTCGCACCGGCGGCTTGATTGTCCTTGAGGGAA
Organism: Caldilineales bacterium; assembly: GCA_021463315.1. GTDB lineage: Bacteria > Chloroflexota > Anaerolineae > JAAEKA01 > JAAEKA01 > JAAEKA01. The sequence continues at coordinate 1,200 of JAJTXO010000442.1, forward strand.
GCTCCAATCTGACCGATGTGATCAACACCGGCGTCCAGTTGAACGCCGACGTCTCCTCCGACCTGCTGGAGGCGATCTTTCAGGACAAGGGACCGCTGCACGATGGGGCCGTGATCATTCGCGAGGATCAGATCATCGCCGCGGCCACCGTGTTGCCCTTGAGTGAAGCGCCGCTGCCGGCCGGCATGCATCAGGGCACCCGCCATCGGGCCGCGTTGGGCATCAGCGAGGCCAGCGACGCTCTGGCCCTGGTTATCTCCGAGGAGACGGGCGATATCTCGGTGGCGCTGGGGGGGCAACTGCATCGCAGGCTGGACACCACCGAGCTGCGCGATTTCCTCCACAGCTTCTATCGTCCCTTGCAGACGCAGTCCAAGGGCGCGCGCGATCTGTTTATGCTGAGCTACTGGCGTGAGCGCCCAAAACGTGCCAAGGTCAGCTCACGCACCCGTCTGATGCGCGTGGCCGGGGTGGTTTCCACCGTGGTGCTTTCGCTCTTGCTGGCCGTGGCCACCTGGCTGGTGGTGGCTGAGCAGGTCAACCCACCCCAGACCGTGCGCATCGACAACATTCCCCTGCGCACCACCGGCCTGAACAGCAATCTGTTGATCGTCGGCGACCTGCCCGCGGTGGTTTCGGCCGTGGTGCAGGCGCCGGAAACCATCGCGGTGGATCTGTCGCCCAACAGCCTGCGCGCCACGGTCAACCTGGACCAACTGGACGCCGACGTCCACCGGATTCCGGTCGATATTCGCCCGGTCGATGAGCAGGTGCGGGTGATCAGCAAAGAGCCGGGCGCCCTGGATCTGGAGCTGCAGCCGCGCGCCACCCGCACGGTGACCGTGTCGCTGGTGGTGCCTGACCGTGAGAGCCTGCCCTTCTCGTATGAGATCAGCGGCACGCCCATCGTTACGCCGGCGCTGGTAACGGTGACCGGCCCAGCCGAGCTCGTCGACACGGTGGACCGCGCTGAGGTCAGCGTACCCTTGCGCGGCGCGCGCAGCACGATCAACGAGGAGCGAACGGTGATGCTGCGCAGCAAGGATGGCCGCCTGGTGACTGGTCTCACCACGGACCCCGATGAGGTTCAGGTCATCATACCGATCAGCCAGCGCTTCAACACGCGCGATGCGGCCGTCCATGTGGTGATCACCGGCACCGTGTCTCCCGGCTATTGGATCAGCAACATCAATGTCGAGCCGAAGACCGTGACCCTGCTGGGGCCGCCGGCCACCCTGGAGCAGATCGGTGGCTTTGTGGATACGGTGCCGATCGATGTAACCGGCGCGGCCGGCGACATCGTCCGACGGGTGCCGTTGGCCCCGCCGGCCGGCGTCAGCGCGCTCAACGAGCGCGGCGTCAGCGAGGGCAGCGTCGAGGTGCGCATCACCGTGGTGCCGCAGCTCAGCAATCTGCGTCTGACCCTGCCGGTGGAGGTGACCGGCGCCCAGCCCACCGACACCATCAGCAAGAGCCCGGCCTTTGTCGATGTCTTGCTTTCCGGCCCGCTGCCAGTGCTCAACCAGGTGAACGCCGACAGCAAGCTGGTGCGCGTGGTGGCCGATGTGACCGGGCTGGAGCCTGGCGCGCGCGACGTGACGCCCACCTTGATCGTGCCCGATGGCCTGCGCGCGACGGTGGTTCCCAGCACGATTCAGATCAGGATCGAGCGGTTAGCGCCCACTCCCGGTTCTTGACAGCCCCAGACGTTGGACGACCTGCGGCAGCGGTCGTCCCGACACCACCCCACCGCTCATGCGCATTCTGATCGACGCGACCCCTTTGCAGACCGGCCACCGGACGCGGGGGATTGGCACCTACACGCGGGAGCTGCTCAAGGCTCTGCTGGCGCTGGACAGCGCCAACCGCTATCTGCTGTTGGCCCATCCTGCGCGCGGAGAGGCTGGCCTGCTGACTGCCCTGGGCCCGCTGCCGGCCAATGCCAGCCTGGTCACCCTGCCGCGGCCAGCGCTGGGGCGGTTCAGCGGCTTTGCCAGCCATCAGCTCGCGCTGCCGGCCTTGCTGCGCGGCCTGCGCGCCGATCTGTTGCACTCGCCCGGCTTTGTGGCGGCCTTCAGCGTGCCCGGCGTGCCCTGGCAGTGCCCGTTGCCCCTGGTGGTGACCCTACACGACTTCATCCCGCTGCACCTGCCGGCGCTGTTCAACGACAAGGCGATCAACCGCTGGTGGTATCGCCAACAGATGCGCATTGCCCGCGGGGCCAGCCGCCTGATCTGCATCAGCCAGGCGACGCGCCAGGACGCCATCCGTTTCATGGACGCCCCGCCCGAGCGTTGCCCGGTGATCTACGAGGGGGTGGATCGCGCCCTGTTCCATCCTGCCAGCCCCGCGCAGCCGCCGGCCGATCCTCCCTACGTGCTCTTTGTGGGCGGAAACTATGCCAACAAGAACCGGCAGGCTGCGTTGGCGGCCTTTGCCCGTCTGACGCAGGCCAGCACCCTGCCGCACCATCTGCTGTTGGTGGGCTGGGATGACACGCCGGAGGAGGAGCTGGTGCGGGCTGCGCCGGGCCTCGATCTGCGCCGCGTGCGTCGCGTGCAGCAGGTGGACGCGGCCGAGCTGGCGCGCCTCTACCGCCAAGCCGATCTCTTCCTCTTTCCCTCCACCTGTGAAGGCTTCGGCCTGCCGGTGCTGGAGGCCATGGCCAGCGGCGCGCCGGTGATCACCAGCACAGTCAGCTCCTTGCCGGAGGTGGCCGGCCAGGCCGCGCTGCTGGTGGATCCCCATGACGTGGCCGGCCTGGCGGCCGCGATGATGCAGGCGCTGGCCGATCGGGCGTTGCACAGCCGCCTGCGGGCCGCCGGCCTGGCCCGCGCCGCGCAGCTCACCTGGCAGGCCGCGGCCGAGCAGACCTTGGCGGTCTATCGGCAGGCCCTCTGAGCTGCGACGCCATCGGCGCTTTTTGCCGTTGGCTGGCTCGGTGCTATACTGGCGGGTCGGTGCGTCCGCACATAACCTGTTT